>CAXBGT010000022.1:0-42075 GCA_963975265.1 uncultured Saprospirales bacterium | reverse complement strand
AAGAAGGATCGAAATTATGTCAGAGATGTTGAAGTGGAGACTGATGTTGAGATGCTCATCCCTGATGATTATATAAACAATATCCAAGAGAGGCTATTACTTTATACACAATTGGATGGTATTAATGATGAAGAGGAATTGACAAAATTCATCGATGCGATGAAAGATAGATTTGGCCCCATTCCAAAGCCAGTCAAAGAGTTATTTGATGGCTTGAGGGTAAGGTGGATTTGTAAAAAGTTAGGATTCGAGCGCTTATCATTGAAAAGTAATAAACTACGATGTTATTTTATTAGTAATCCTCAGTCTTCCTACTTCGAGTCCGAACAATTCCAAGCGATACTCAAATATGTATCAGTTGGTGGGCAGCTGAAGGGGTATTCTCTAAAACAATCAAGAAACTACCTATTGTTGATCAAAGATGGAGTGAAAGGATTGAAGCAAGCTAGGGTGTTGCTACAGGATTTACACGCGGAGGTACAAAAGTAGCTAGAGGCTACCTCAATTCAATACTTAAATTCTCCGATGCTTGCGTCTGGGTCATAAAAAAGATGTTTTTGCATAAAAACGCCTTATCACTAAAAAGATCCGATTTCCGACCTTTAGGTTGGAAAAATTTTGGCTAATGCTCCATCCGCTTGCGGTAGGGCAGTCAAAATTTGGGATCTTTTTTACTTGGGGTGTAAGTAATGTTGGTTTTAGCAAAAACGTGTAGCGGAAAGTAGTTTAATAATTTGATCTCTTATTGCAATGATCAAACTCGATCTTTATGGGATGATGAACTATCACAAAAGACAGATTATTACTTGCTATCCACTTTCAGTATCTTTATGTTTGAAATAGTGAACAAATACATGTGCTAATCGTGTTTATACATTTGTAGTAGTTAAAGAACAATATCAAATTGTTTTCTATGCCCAATATCTAGAAACCAACATAAAATCATGGCCAATAAAGACTTTTTAGATAAGCTATATTCCGATCACATAGAATGTTGCAAATTCCCTTCGGAACAAAAGATTAGATTGTTTCTAAATGACCTTCTAGGCACATTGTTTCCAGAAATGACAGATCAGGTTTTTCTAAATAGGTCTAGGTTTGGACTCCACTTTGCGAACCTAAAAGAAACATTTTATGAGCTAATTTACGCCAAGCCAAACAATGAGGCAGAAAGAGTAGAGAATAATTCAAACATATTTTTTGATTCCCTTCCTGCTATTTATGAAATTCTTCTTTCAGATGCTAAAGCTATGTATGATGGTGATCCAGCTGCAGAGAGTGTGGAGGAAGTGATGAGAACATATCCAGGGTTTTATGCGATAGCTGCATACAGGATCGCAAATCAGCTATTTAACCAAAATATAAAAGTAATACCTCGTGCGATTGCTGAGATTGCACATACTAAAACAGGAATTGACATCCATCCGGGTGCTACAATTGCGAGCAGCTTTTGTATTGACCATGGTACGGGAATAGTAATAGGTGCTACGTCAAATATTGGTAAGAATGTAAAAATATATCAAGGAGTTACATTAGGAGCTCTTAGTGTCAATAAAGCCGATGCTAAAATAAAAAGACATCCCACGCTTGAGGATAATGTAGTTGTTTATGCCGGAGCTACCATATTAGGAGGTGAGACGGTAGTCGGAGCTGGCAGTATCATAGGTGGAAATGTATGGTTAACTAGAAGTCTCCCTAAGAAATCTACAGTATATTACAAGACTAAAATGAATTCTGACAACGAAGACCAAACCGATATATTGATGCATAAAGTGGCGATGTAGATCAATGGCAATTCTGTTTCGTTTGGCAATGCACTACTCATAATTAATAGAAAGAAGAAAACAAGATGAAAATATTCGAACTTATAGGAAATACTCCATTGGTAGAGATTCAGAATCTGAATAGCAACAAAAATGTAAAAGTATTTGGAAAATTGGAGGGGCAAAATCCAGGAGGCAGTGTAAAAGACAGAGCAGCTTACGGCATGATCAAAGGTGCTCTGGATAGAGGCGAGATCAAAACTGGATCAAGAATAATAGAGGCTACCAGTGGAAATACAGGAATTGCATTAGCTATGGTTGGTAAAATGTTGGGTATTGAAGTTACTCTTATCATGCCAGATACAGCAACAGAAGAAAGAAAGAGAACCATGAGGGCATATGGAGCTACCTTAATAGAAACTCCTGGGGCAAAAACAATTGAATATTCTAGAGAATTGGCAGACAAGATGGCCATCGAAGAGGATTATCACTTGCTTAATCAATTTGCCAATCCTGATAACTATAAGATGCATTATAGAACTACTGGACCAGAAATATGGAATGATACTAAAGGAAGGATCACTCACTTCGTCTCCTCCATGGGAACTACTGGTACGATCATGGGTGTCAGTAGATACCTTAAAGAAATGAACTCTGATATTCAAATCGTAGGATGTCAACCCACCGAAGGTTCACGTATCCCAGGAATCAGAAGATGGTCTCCAGAATTTCTACCAAAATTCTATGAAGCGGAAAGAGTAGATCGAATAATAGACATCAGTAGTGAAGACGCAGTGGCTACTACTCGAAAGTTAGCCATCGAAGAAGGAATTTTTGCCGGAATGAGCAGCGGTGGAGCTATGTTTGCTGCACTTCAGGTTGCTAGTGAAGAAAAAGATGCTGTTATAGTTTCTATCGTTTGCGATCGAGGAGATCGATATTTGAGTAGTGATTTATTTTGATTTGAACGTAATTTATATTTTACTTATAGTGTCGAATTTGTCCTACATTTAGTTTTCTCAAAGAAATATAGGACTACAGTCTGCCAACGGTATTTCTTTTCCTTAGATGTAATGAAATAAATCGAGCGTTTGCAAGTAAGCCACACTTATATCAAGGCCTTACCCAGTTCTTAACTCGTTTTGAATCGCTATTTTTGATAGTTATTAACGCATGAAATTTTATGGTTGAAGTTCATGAAACATGAATCTTCTGACGTGAACTCTAGAAACTTGGACAAAACCAGCGAAGCATAATGTTGATAATTGGTTGTCAATATCTTATCATCTTAATTTAGTTTGTTTATGCTCAAACAATTTAGAGTTCTTAACTGAAAATAAAAACTAAAATAACTACACTGACTAAGGCACAAAAAAGGTACTTCAAAATCTAGTGTAGTGGTCGAAACCTAAAAATTAGTGACGTTTAATCTCTCAAACCCATACATGAAGTTTGTAAATTACATCCTAAGCCCTTGGCAACTTAATCATATACTTCTTCTTAATGACGGTCAATTTACCTTCTCTCAGCCAAGGATTATAATACTTGAGCATTCGGTATGTAACGCCATTATGCTTCGCAAAATCAGCCCAACTCGGCACTGATTTATCAACTTCGACGTAGTATACATTATCGATTCGTTCGTACAGTTCGTGGGGCTCTACAAAAAAACCAAATCTTTCAGGAGCTTTCATGATCTCTTTGATAGCGATAAGGCGGAACACATATCTGCTTGTTTCACTATTTACATTAATATCATAGAATGAAGATTGGCCTTGCTCTGTTAGTGTTCTTGCGAATTTTGTAGGTCCTACGTTATATGCTGCTGCCGCATTGGCCCACGAACCGAATCTGGCATGTAGTTTTTTGAGATAACCACAAGCTGCTCTAGTTGCCTTTTCAACATGATATCTTTCGTCTACTTCATCGTTTATTTCTAATTCGAGTTCTTTTGCGGCTGCCTTTCTAAATTGCCAAAATCCTTTAGCACTTGCAGATGATTGTACGTTTCTTAGACTGCTTTCTGCGACGGCTAGATATTTAAAATCATCAGGAACTCCTTCCTCCGCTAAAATCGGCTCGATGATAGGGAAGAATTTGTTTGCACTTTTGATGTGCATTAAAGTTGCGGATTGCCAGTAAGCATTTACAGAAAGCTCTCTGTCCAGTCTCTCTCGAGTATCCATATTTACTGGCATAGCTTCTCCAGCAAAAGATGGTGAATCTATCGTTGGTGTGCGGATTACTTGAGGTAGAGTTTGGAGTACTTCTTTGTTGGTCGTTTTTTCTCCTCCGGTAAAAGAGGTAAAACCCAATGCGCAAACAGATATAAATCCAATGGCAGAAAAGATAGAAAAGGCTAATCTAGACATAGCTATATTTTTAATATTATATAGAATAAATTCAATAAAATGAAGCCTTAAAGGCTATCTCAGGTGGGGAATCTAATATTGCAATCAGATAACACTCAAAAGTACAGAATTATTCTCTATTCGAGCAAATTATGTATTTTTCTCTCTTTTGAAAAGTAGGCCAGTAAAGATGTCAAGTTTTTATGATCGGGTATTAGCGGAATTTTCAAAGGTCTCTTACCCAACTGAAGATTGGAATTACCCCTTTTAGATAGATAAAATGTCAAAAAATCATTAATATTGGTCATGCGATTTATATTTAATCATTCATCCTATATCTGTTAGTTAAATGAATATTGCCATTCTCTCTAGGAATCCTGCCTTATACAGCACACAAAGCTTGGTAAATGCAGCAAGGAAAAGAAACCACTATGTAAGAATATTTGATCATATGCAATGTGATTTAGTAATCGAAGAAAATAGTCCATGTATCTACTATCATGGGCAAAGAGTGAAGAATATCCAAGCGGTCATCCCAAGAATCGGAAATTCTGCAACTGCATATGGAGCGAGTGTAATTCGTCAATTTGAATTGATGAAAATCTTTAGCACTCTAAAAGCGGATCCTTTATTAAAGGCTCGAGATAAGATATTTTGTATGCAGATATTGGCAGCAAATGGTATTGCTGTGCCAAAATCTACCATATCAAATAATATAATGACCATTAATCAGATGATAGATGAGGTTGGGCCTATGCCTGTCGTCATTAAGCTGGTCAATGGCACACATGGACTTGGCGTTATGTTAGCTGAAAAAAAGAAAATGGCAGAATCTATAATAGAGGCATTCCATAAGACAAAGCAACAAGTGTTTTTACAGCAATTTATCGCTGAAGCGAAAGGCGCTGACGTAAGGGTCTTCGTTGTGAATAATGAAGTGGTGGGTGTTATGAAGAGGCAAGCTGCTGAGGGAGAATTTCGTTCTAATTTGCACAGAGGAGCTACTTCGGAGGTTATTCAACTGACAGAAGAAGAAATGAAAATTGCCAGGAAAGCGGCTAGAGTCATGGGACTTAATGTTGCGGGAGTAGACATGTTGCAAACATCTAAGGGTCCCATGGTGTTAGAAGTAAATGCAAGCCCAGGGTTAGAAGGAATAGAAACTACAACTGGCCTTGACATAGCCGGCAAAATCATAAAATATGTCGAGAAAAATTACAATTATTTATGATTGATAAACGCGCGTCTAAACATCCATTCGAAAAGCCAATAGAGATAGCGGGGCTGTCTGTTCATCCCGGAGAATACGCACTGGCCAATATCAGTGTTGGTACGCTGCCTTCAGATACAACTATCAATATAAAAGCACACATATTTAGAAGTAAAAATCCAGGCCCTTGTCTTCTTATGCTTGGTGGTGTACATGGAGATGAAATAAATGGAGTTGAAATAGTAAGAAAAGCGATAGAAGAGGAAGTATTTAGCACACTGGATAGAGGTAGCATAATAGCTATCCCATTGTTGAATGTTTTTGGATTTATAAACTTTAGTCGAGAAGTACCTGATGGTAAAGATATCAACAGATCATTTCCAGGAGTCATGCGTGGTTCGTTGGCTTCTAGGGTTGCCCATACATTGACTACGGAGATCTTGCCTTATGTAGATTATGCAATTGATCATCATACTGGTGGATCATTTAGATTCAATTATCCCCAGATAAGATATAGCAAAGCAGATCTCAGAGCTGAAGAACTTGCTAAAATATTCAGGCCAAAATATATTATCCAAAAACCATTGATACCAAAGTCTTTTAGAAAAACAGCACTTGATCTTAATACTCCCACTATTGTATTCGAAGGAGGGGAGAATGTAAGATTGGACGGACATTCTATAGAAATTGGGTTAAACGGGATGAAACGAGTATTGGCGCATTTGGATATGAGAAGCGAAGTGTTGTTTGATACTCAAGTGAAATCTTTACTAATTGCAAAAGCGACATGGTTAAGAGCTCCACATTCTGGAATATTTATATGGTCTAAATCATCTGGTGCATTTGTAAAAAAAGGAGAACCATTAGGAATGATTAAAGATGCATACGGCAGTAAATCCATTACTATTTCTGCCACAAGAGATGGACATATCATTGGCCACAGTAACGCTTCTGTTGTAAATCAAGGTGACGCGCTCTTCCACATCGGTTATAATGTAACACAACTATGATTAGATGTTTGTTGATCTGTATTTTTGTTTGTCAATGTGTATTAGGGATTTCACAGGATAATGAAATCAAATCTAAAATAGAAACGATACTTAATAGTGAAGCATTTGATTATGCTTCAGTTGGGATCTCAGTCAGATCATTAGATGGTAAAGAGGTTATTAATATAGGTGCTGATAAAAAACTGATTCCTGCCAGTTCGCATAAGCTCATTACGACTATTAATGCGATAGATATTTTAGGACCGGACTATAGATTTAGAACTCGAATTGGTTATTCTGGGATGATCGATCGATCTGGAACACTACAAGGTGATATTGTTGTCATTGGTAGTGGAGATCCTAGTTTTGGAGCAAAGAGATTCGGGCAGGATTGGCGAGAAATAGTAAAACAAATTGTCCAATCGGTACAGGAAAAAGGAATCAAATGTATAGATGGAAAAATTGATGTTCGAACCAATGTGTTTGACGGTCAGCCAATTCCTGGATCGTGGCCTTATGGTGACGTAGCCAATTATTATGGAAGTGGATCATGGGCATTAAATTTTAATGAGAATGAATATGATTTGTATTTTAAACCTAGAACTAATGAAGGTCAGATTGCTCTAGTAGAAAGAATCGAACCTGAAATTCCATATTTAACAGTAGATAGTGAAGTTATCACTAAAGGGGAAAATACAGGGGATCATTTCAGATAAGAGGTTCCATACCAAATCCTCCGCTATCATTCGCTGCCATATTAAGTGCTTCGTTAGAAGAAGATGGAATACTGAGCAATGGATTAAGCATAACAGAGCGTCCAGTTAGGAAATCTGATTTTAATGAGTTACTAACTATAAAGTCAGAATCATTATCCAGGATCGTCTCTGAAGCCAATTTCGAAAGTATCAATCTGTACTGCGAAGCACTTCTTAGATTGATCGGAAAAAAGGAGAAAAACGAGGGATCTATCAAGGCAGGATTGGAAGTGATATCTGAAAGATTAGAAACAAGCGGAATAGATAAATTTAGCTTTCGGTTGGAAGATGGCAGCGGTCTTTCGCCAAGAAATAGTATTGCACCAAGTTCATTTACAGCACTTTTGAATGAGGTGGTAAAAAAGCTGGGAAGAGATAAATTGCTTAAATATATACCTCAAACTGGAGTTTCGGGCACAGTATCTTCTTTACTTCAAAAGAAACAAGCTCAAAAGAAATTCTTTCTTAAATCTGGATCGATGGGAGGAGTGTTATCTTATACTGGATTATTTCAAGGGAAGTCAGGTAAGTGGTATACGGTCTGCTTTATTTCTAATAACCACTCTCATGGGAATGGGGCAGTTAGGAGGAAGGCGGAGGTGGTTTTTGAAGGACTTTATTTGGATTTATGAAATTGATTTAATACTTAAATTCTTCGATGCTTGCGTCTGGGTCATAAAGAAGATGTTTTTGCATAAAAACGCCTTATCACAAAGAAGATCCGATTTCCGACCTTTAGGTTGGAAAAATTTTGGCTAATGCTCCATCCGCTTGCGGTGGGGTAGTCAAAATTTAGGATCTTTTTTACTTTCAAGCTATTTTCTGCTCCATGCGAGTCCGCTTGCGACCGTGTAAAGGCTTAAGCCCTTAAGCCTGGAGGGTAACAACCTTCCAATTAGAAAATTTAAAATGTACCTAAGACGATGTCAATGGTTTGTTATGAAGCAATTAATTTTGGTAGCAGATCCTGTAATATAAATCTAACATTTTAGATCAATCGGACTTAGTCATTGTTATTACAAATTTTACGAGCTCGATGGAAGTATAATAAATGAGCGTTATATTAGATTTATTCTTTGTGAGAGTAGGACAACTCGACTGAAGTCCCGAATACTGTTTTTATTACGTGTAAATAACTAATTCTGTCTTTGGTTACTACAACACCTAAGGCCTGAAGGGGTGATTCCGAAACTTGAGCCAATATCAAATTTCATTCAGAATAGCCTCTGTAAGAGTGGATACATGCGATTACTTTTGCGTTCGAAGTGCCATAATATTATGATAATTGCGGTAGTCAAGGACAAATAACCAATTTTTAACAAATGTCGGTTGTTCCTAGCTATCAACTTTCGTACTTTTGCTAGTTAGAAGAATATGTTTGATTTCAAAATTATAAGTCAAACATATCAAAAAGTGATTTTATTTATGCGAGGAAGTTTATTTGTGATGTTGTTGGTACTGTTTTCATTTAGCATGATAGCACAAATGGAAGTGACTGTAATAGATGAAGATAATAAGCCTATACCACACGTAGATGTGTATACGTCTGATTTTAGTTTTACAGATGCAACAAATGCTGCGGGGCAGGTAGTAATACCACAAGGACTGAGTGGAGATGCCATTATCGTTTTTAATTTTTTAGGGTATCAAGAGATTTCAAAAAAGAAGTCAGAACTGATTGCTGGGGAAATAATAATAATGGCTGAAGGGCTAGTACTCGAAGAAGTAACTATGGTCGGTCGGACAGATAATAAAAGTCGAGATCTCCCAGGCAAAGTTGAAAGTATTAATACCAAAATTTTTCAGCTAACAAATCCACAAACTGCAGCAGATGCTCTCGGACAACATGCAGATGTGTATATCCAAAAAAGTCAAATGGGTGGTGGAAGTCCAGTTGTCAGAGGTTTCGAAGCAAATAAAGTACTCTTGGTTCTTGATGGAGTAAGGATGAATAATGCAATCTACCGTAGTGGGCATTTACAAAGTGCGATTACTGTGGATAATGCAATGTTGGAGCGATTGGAAGTGCTGTATGGACCTGGATCGTTGATCTATGGTAGTGATGCCATTGGGGGGGTAGTGCATTTCAGAAGCAAAAATCCCAAACTCAATTTTGATGGTAGTCGAAAAGTCAACTTCTTTGGGAATAGCTATCTAAGATACGCATCAGCAAACAATGAAAAATCAGCACACATAGATTTTAATGTAGGAGGCAAGAAATTTGGGTCTTTGACATCGATATCAACTTCTGACTATGGAGATCTTAGAACAGGATCAAGAAGAGGGAATAGTTATCCAGATTTTGGAAAGAGATTGGTCTATGCAGATAGAGTTAATGGGCAGGACGTAATAGTTCAGAATGAAGATCCTAACATACAGGTCGGTACGGGTTATAGTCAAGTCGATGTGCTTCAAAAATTTCTCTATCAGCCAAATCATAATGTGAGAGTGATAGCCAATTTGCAATATTCTACGAGTACAGATGTACCTAGATATGATGCACTTTCTGAGCGCGATGGTCAAGGTTTGTCTTTTTCAGAATGGTACTATGGACCGCAGACAAGATTTTTTGCAAGCTTGAGATCTGATTTAAGAAGCACATCTCTATTTACTGACAAATTTATTTTGATAGCGGCATATCAGAAGATAGATGAAGATAGAATTGATCGCCAATTCGGAAGTGTTAATCTGGATCGCCAAGAAGAAGATGTGAATGTATTTAGTGTTACAGCCGATTTACACAAATACTTTGATCGTGAAGAAACATTTGAAATCAACTATGGCGCAGAATACAATAAAAATATCCTGACTTCGACAGCTTTCAGAACTAATATCGAAACAAGCGAAGTTACAGATGATATTTTAACAAGGTATCCTTCAGGCGGAGGAGAAACGGATAATGTAGCGGCATACGCATTGATCAAAAAAGGATTTGGGAAATTTGATCTTTTTGGAGGGTTGAGATACAGTAGCAATGGGCTAGATGTCAAATATCTAGAAAGTGATAATCTGCCTTGGCCTGATGAGTTTTACACCGGGATTTCGACTAGGAATAATTCACTTAGTTGGTCTTTTGGTACAGCGATCAAACCAATATTTGGTTGGAAAATAAGTGGTCAAGTCTCTTCAGCCTTTCGATCTCCGAATATTGATGATCTTGCTAAAATACGGATCCGATCTGCTGAAATTCAAGTACCAAATATCGGTCTTGGTCCAGAAACTTCTATGAATGGAGAATTAACAGTAGGGAAACAAATAGGAAGGCACATTAATATTTCTGCTACTGGATTCTATACAACGCTTAGAGATGCAATAATCAGAGATGATTTTACGCTTCCAGATGGCACTGCACTTTTGATAGATGAAGGAGATACATTATATACGGTATCAAATATCAATGCCAATAGTGCCAGGGTAACGGGAATATCTGTGAATTTAAAAACTTCGATAAATGAGCATTTCAATTTTAGTAGTTCTTTCAATTATATTAAAGGATTGACCCTAGATGAAGCGGATGTTGAATCACCCTTATCTCATATACCTCCGATCTATGGAAAGGTAACTGCCACTTATTCAGACAACAAACAAAAGCTCAACCTAAATATAAGATATAATGGAGAAAAGCCTCTTTCGCTTTATGGGGGATCAGCGGACAATCTCGAAAACGCAACTCCAGATGGCACGCCCGCTTGGCTTACTTTAAACCTCTATTATCAGAGACAGTTAGGAGATAAGTTCTCTGTCAGTATTGGATTAGAGAATATACTGGATGTTCACTACAGGCCGTTTGCCTCGGGGGTGAGTGCTCCAGGCAGAAATTTGGTAATGAGTATTAATGGTAAGTTTTAGGATGCCGGCTAGAGACCTTTATACTTAGGTATATAAAGTACTCTTGACAAACATTGTATTACCGTTAATAATGAAATAATCTATTATCATGACTTGATCATGCTTACTTTATGTCGTTTCATTATTGTTTATTTCCTCTTTTGGCATGTCTCATTCTCTAGATATGATGCTGTTCTTATATTTCAGATTATTGATTATCAATTAGATACCTCAAGTAGGTCAAGGTGACAATAGCTGGCAAATCAAATGTCGGACATAAGTCGACCTAAAAATGGTGTAATATCGTTATAAAGAGCTTAATTTTATTTTCTACACGATTTATGAAGGATTCCTATTCAAATTTAATGGAAAGTAAGATGAAATTAATTGCCAAGAAAATAAGTGAAGCAAGAATTGCCAAAGGATTATCTCAAGAAGACTTGGCAGAGCAAGCTCAAATTAGTATCAGAACTATCCAACGGATAGAGCACAGTGAAAGTGTGCCTAGAGGAAATACTTTACGATTGATTAGTGATGCACTTGAAATTGATATTAGCGACTTGAGAGGGAATATGAATACTAGCGATTTGAATATCCCCAACATAGACTTACCAAGAATTGTAATAGTTGGTTGTGGTTTCGCTGGATTGAAGTTGGTGAAGAAAATAAATACAAAGTACTATCAGATCGTCCTGATTGATAAGAACAACTATCATACTTTTCAACCATTGATGTATCAAGTGGCTAGTTCTGGACTAGAACCTGATTCTATTGTTTATCCGATTCGTAAAGTTTTTAAAGGGAAAAAGCATTTTCATTTTAGAATGGCTGAAGTGCAGAATGTGGATACTGAGGCAAAACGGTTAGCTACTAGTATTGGAGACGTAGATTATGACTATTTAGTAGTTGCAACTGGAGCTACGACAAACTTCTTCGGATCAGAAAACATAGAAAAGTATGGCTTCACAATGAAAAGTCTACGTGAATCATTAGATCTACGAAGTGTTGTCATTCAAAATTTTGAAAAAGCCTTGACACTTTCTAGAATCGAAGACAGACAAAAGTATATGAATTTTGTGATTGTAGGTGGTGGACCTACAGGTGTAGAATTAGCTGGCGCATTAGCAGAATTAAAGAAAAACATTTTACAAAAAGACTATCCGGACTTAGACCTAGGTCAAATGCAAATTCATATTGTAGAAGCATCTAGTCGCATACTCAATAATATGAGTGAAAATGCATCAGTAAAATCGTACAAATTCTTAAAAGATCTCGGTATAAACGTTTGGTTAGATACTATTGTAAAAGATTATGATGGTGATCTAGTTACGACCAATAATAAAAATTTTGACACTAAAACCTTAGTATGGACTGCCGGTGTAAAGGGGGCTCCTATTGATAGCCTTGATGATACGCTTAATAAACAAAATCGAATCAAAACGGATGCGTTTAATAAAGTGATAGGATATGGGGATAATGTATTTTCAATAGGAGATGTTGCGTGTGTAGAATCAGAAGAAAATATGAATGGTCATCCTATGCTAGCTTCTGTTGCTGGCCAGCAAGGCCATCATTTAGGTAAGAATTTTAATCTGAAGGCAATGAGCAAGGAAATGCAGCCTTTCAAGTATAAGGATAGAGGGACAATGGCAACAATTGGTAAGAACAAGGCAGTTGTTGATCTATCTTTTTATAAATTTTCTGGCATTTTTGCGTGGATAATATGGATGTTTTTGCACTTGATGTTGCTAGTTGACTTTAGAAATAGATTGATTGTTTTCATGAATTGGAGTTGGAGTTATTTTAACTCTGATAAGGGATTGAGGTTGATAATTAGGCCAGTGAAGCGGGAAGGAGAGAGTTAGGTTACAATTTTTTCTTAAGGTGTCATCATAGTATTTGGTATGGATAGAAAACTTTTAGTGATTTCTGTGTTTCTTTTATTTGTGATTGTAGTTCTAAATCACTTCGATAAAAGTACCTATATAATAGATATGGTTCATAAAATAGAAGGTAAGCAAACTGTTGAGTCAATTGTCAACCATCTAGAAGTTGCTGTTTCTGAAAGGCTGCGTAATGCGTTAGATGAGGCTGGATTTGAAGATTATCCAAATGAGGTCATCTTAGTAGGGTTGAAAGAAGAAGAGCTACTTCAAATTTATGGAAGGTCAGAATCTGGAATCAAGTTCATTAAGCAATATCCCTTCACAGCGAATAGTGGAATCTTAGGTCCAAAATTGAAAGAAGGTGATCTACAAATACCAGAAGGCATTTACAAAATAGAGTACTTGAATCCGAATAGTTCATATTATTTGTCCCTAAAAGTCAGCTATCCCAATGAATTTGATAAGTTAAAAACTAAATTTGATGAGGTGATTGAGATGGGTGGTGATATTTTTATTCATGGTAAATCAGTTACCATCGGATGTATTCCAATTGGAGATTTTGCAATAGAAGAAGTTTTTATGTTGGTTCATAAAGCTATGAATAAGGATACCAAGGTTATTATTAGTCCCCGTGATTTTCGAGTCAAAGATGAATACCCAAATGTCGAGTCCGTAGAATGGGAAGGTGAGCTCTACGACATGATAAAAGAAGAATTAGTAAAAATGCCTTCCTAAAACTACATTTATCTTAATCTGTGGATTCCCAGATGCTTGCTTCGGGGTCAAAGAGAGATGTTTTGAAAAATCGCCTTATCTTTCTAAACGCAGGAAAAATAAAATCTATTTTTCAACATGAAATAAATCAGAGAAAAACTGTTTATGGTGTTGAATTTTTTTAAAGGACTAAATAATAATAAATCCCTCATATACTCGCACGCAAAAAAGAGGTGTGCTACAGTTAAGCAACACACCTCATTGGAATTGAATTTCCTTTTATATTTTATGCTAAAGAAGAAACATGCTTCATCAACTTAGACTTCAAGTTAGAAGCCTTGTTGTTGTGCCATGTATTTCTTTTAGCAATCTTATCGATCATAGAAATAACTTTCGGTAAGAAAGTAGCTGCATCTTTTGCATCAGTCATTTCTCTTAACTTTGCAATTGCTGTTCTTGCAGACTTCTTATAATATCTATTTCTAAGACGTATTCTAGCGTCTTGTCTGATTCTCTTTAATGCTGACTTATGATGTGCCATATTGTATATTTTATATATTGGAGTGCAAAAGTAATATATTTTTATGAATAGTGATAGATGTTGTGCATAAAATGTTAACTCATAAACATATTAATTTAATTATAATATATCAAGCAGTTGTTATAGGTGACTTATGTACCAGCAATCATAACAGAAATAGTGATGAAGATTAGAGTTCTGCAAGTTATTGACATTCACTCTTCTTTACTGAATTCACTAAATTTCGATTCTTTCAATCCACTTATTCTGAATTTTTTTCTGTAAAAGTGGCATATTACTATAAAAGTGTCCTAAAAATACCTTTTTAGAATAACAATAAATACAATATACTACTGTAAGACCTCAAATTATATAATATTTGTGTGGATTTTATTAAAGGTTCTAAAACCCCAAGAATGCTGAATCTGATTTTAGTATTTGATAAGGGTTAGAACTTATAATATTTGAGCACAGTATTTGATATAAATAGAGTTACAACAATTATTTCCATGAAAGATTATTCATACGTATTTAATGCTCATCCTTCATTTATCGAACAAATGTACAAGGAATTCCAACAATCTCCCGAAGGAGTAGATAGTGGGTGGAGAACATTTTTTGAAGGATTCGAATTTGCAGGAGTAGATTCTGAAGGTGAAGCGTCTACTGACAATTATCTAGGAGGTGACAATATTACTAAGGAGTTTGGAGTGCTTTCTTTGATCCACGGCTTTAGAACAAGGGGCCATCTAATAGCGAATACTAATCCGATACGTAAAAGAAAAGACAGAGAACCGCATCTTGACTTAGATGACTATGGTCTTATTGATTCTGATATGGATACTGTTTTTGCTGCTGGCAAGGAAATCGGACTGGAAAATGGTACACTCAGACAAATATTGGATAGATTGTACAAGTTGTATACTGGAAACATTGGTATTGAGTATGCTCACATAGAAAATAAGGAAAAAAGAGATTGGCTAAGATCAAAAGTCGAGACGATGAATCTTGATGGAAGTTATGGACTAAGCCTTGAAAAAAAGAAAAGAATTCTCGAAAAGCTTAATGGAGCAGTGATGTTTGAGAAGTTTTTGCACACTAAATATGTAGGGCAAAAAAGATTCTCACTAGAAGGGGGTGAGACTACGATTGCAGCATTAGATGCTGTGATATCTGCAGCAACAGCGGATAAAGTGGAAGAAGTTTTAGTAGGAATGGCTCACAGAGGAAGGCTTAATGTATTAGCTAACATAATGGGTAAAACATATGAGCACATCTTCAACGAATTTGAAGGAGCGGCTGTACCTGATATGAAATTTGGGGATGGTGATGTAAAATATCACTTAGGATACAGTTCGCAACTGAAGACTCCTGCAGGAAATAATGTATACTTAAAATTAGCTCCAAACCCGTCTCATTTAGAGTCTGTAGATCCTGTTTTAGAAGGATTTGCGAGGGCTAAGGCAGATATATTATATGACAGCGATTATGACAAGATACTACCGATACTAATTCATGGAGATGCGGCGGTAGTGGGACAAGGTGTAGTTTACGAGACAGTGCAAATGAGTCAACTTGAAGGTTATTACACAGGTGGTACACTTCATTTTGTGATCAATAATCAAGTGGGATTTACTACTGATTTTGAAGATGCACGATCTTCTACTTACTGTACGGCTCCAGCAAGTTTGGTTCAGGCTCCAGTTTTCCATGTAAATGGCGATAATCCTGAAGCAGTAGTTTGGGCATCAGAATTAGCTATAGAATATCGGCAGAAATTTAACAATGATGTATTCGTAGATATGGTATGCTATAGAAAGCATGGACATAACGAGGGAGATGATCCTAAATTTACCCAACCAGAGATGTACAAGTCGATCAGTAAACATGAGAACCCACGGGAAGTTTACTTGGAGAAATTAATTTCAAGGGGTGATGTAGAAGAGAAAATGGCTACAGAAATGGAAGATACTTTCTGGGCTGATCTACAAAGCAGATTAGATTCTGTGAAAGAGAGTCCTCTGCCTTATAGTTATCAAGAACCAGAGAAATCATGGCAAAAGCTTCAAAAAAACACTAAATACTCAGATCTCAAAACAGTAAAAACTTCAGTTACAAAGAAAGTAGTAGATACTGTGGTTGATAAGTTAATCAATCTTCCTGAAGGTTTTACACCGTTGTCAAAAGTTGCAAGACTTCAGAAAGGATCAAGAAAATTGATCGATGCTAAAAAGATTGATTGGGCATTCGGTGAGTTGATCGCTTACGGGTCTATCTTATTAGAAGGAAAGAATGTGCGAATGAGTGGTCAAGATGTAAAAAGAGGAACTTTCTCTCACAGACATGCTGTACTTAGAGACGTAAAAACTTACGAACAATACAATAGACTAAGCCAACTTTCTGATAAGCAAGGCGAGTTTATGATCTATAATTCACTACTATCAGAATTTGCTGTGTTGGGATTTGAATATGGATATTCATTAGCTTCTCCTAAATCGCTCGTGATCTGGGAGGCGCAGTTTGGTGATTTCTACAATGGAGCGCAGACGATTGTAGATCAATACATATCAGCTGCAGAAAGCAAGTGGCAAAGAATGACTGGACTAGTTATGCTACTTCCTCATGGATATGCTGGTCAAGGACCAGAGCATAGTAGCGCTAGAGTTGAGCGTTTCCTACAAGCTTGTTCTGATTTTAATATGATAGTTGCCAATGTTACGAGTCCATCAAATTATTTTCATCTATTAAGAAGACAGTTGGCGTTACCTTTCAGAAAACCATTGGTTGTTATGTCTCCTAAGTCACTACTTCGACATCCAAGGTGTGTATCTGATATCTCAGAATTGACAGGTAAGAATACGTTTGTAGAGACATATGATGATCCGGTTGCTAAGCCTGCAAAAGTGAAGCGTGTGATATTCTGCACTGGTAAGGTATACTATGATCTGTTGGCAAAACAAGAAGATGAGAAAAGAGAAGATGTTGCAATAGCACGAGTGGAGCAGCTCCATCCATTTCCAGAAGATCAAATAAGAAAGATCATATCTAAATATAAGAAGGCAGATGTAAGGTGGGTACAAGAGGAGTCTGCGAATATGGGATATTGGGACTACATCATGAGATATATGAGAAAAGATCCAATCGAACTAGTATCGAGACCTGCAAGTGCATCACCTGCAACAGGCTTCAAAAAAATACATGATCAGCAGCAAGCTGAATTGATCAATACAGCATTTGATTTGAAAAAATAAATAGCAACTAGTTTTCGAAATATAGAATTCAATTTATTTAATGATTAAAGCATATACAGAATTAGGATTTGATCATATTCTTGATCCTCAGGGATATGATCATATTCTTTTTGTAGTGGCTCTTTGTGCTATATATCTTATACATGATTGGAAGAAGATATTGATCTTAGTTACTGCATTTACGATTGGTCATTCACTTACCTTAGCGCTCTCTTCTTTGAAAATCCTGAATATATCAGCCACTCTTGTGGAGACATTGATACCGATTACCATTATTCTCACCTGCATGTACAATATCTGGCAAGCTCCGACACTTCCAGCAGCACCTGTTGCCAAGAAGGATGGACAAAGTAACCTTGATGTATTACCAATAAATCAATTGGAA
The DNA here is from genome assembly GCA_963975265.1 of uncultured Saprospirales bacterium. GTDB lineage: Bacteria > Bacteroidota > Bacteroidia > Chitinophagales > Saprospiraceae > CAJXUU01. The sequence continues at coordinate 24,423 of CAXBGT010000022.1, read as the reverse complement.
GCTAAGAATGAAAAAGTAATGGCTAACTATGGTCTAGCACTTGGATTTGGACTTATCCACGGATTAGGGTTTTCTAATTATTTTAAGTCTATGTTGGGGCGTGACGAGAGTATTATTATGCCTCTATTGTCATTTAATATTGGAGTTGAATTAGGGCAGATAGTTATTGTGCTAGGTACATTAATAGCTAGTTTTCTGATAGTGAATATTATGAAAATTTCAAGGATACACTACACGATAGTTGTCTCAATTATCATTGTAATTTGGTCTATATTTTTAATGATATAGATTACATCATCAATCCTGCACCAAATATTGAGCCTACAAAAATCAATGCATAGAAACTTAACATAACAATCATTGAAATTCCGTAGAACTTATAATGTGATTTTAGATTTCTGAATGCTTTCGTCATAGCCTCTTCATTATTCATATTAAGTGCAGATTGCATATTGGTAGCAAACTTATAAAGGAAATAGATCGGAATAGCAGTAACAGCTGCAAATATTAGATAGAATATAGAAAAAAGAGCAGGAGGAAAAGGAAACCCTGCCTCAGCCAATTGGGATGTTGCTTTACTCATGAAAAACGACATACTTATGGCAGCAATAATCATTAATCCAACAAATACAAACCCAACTATTGAAATAAACTTTGCCCATTTAGCAGTTTCCTTTAAATAGGATTTAATTTCTGAGGATAATGAAATATCAGAGGAATATAGATCGTCTACTGTATTGTTGATATCCATTTTATTTGACTTTAGTGATTTTGATATGGTGATTGGCTTATAAAAAGGCAATATGATATTATCAATTGATTTGAAGCTGGTTTAAATTGTGTTGTCTATCTGTTATTTTTTACCAATGTTCAACCGTACATACAATTAAGAAATTCTAGAGAATGTAAGGCTTCGAGAATTATGCAGTTAACTAAGTAAGACTAGGGCTATTCCCTTTTTTCTTACCAAGAAACCCAAAAGCACTTCCGCACACCCCGCCAATAATATGAGCAAATTGTGATATTTGATCACTACCCATTATCTGAAGTACTTCTTTTCCAACAAATAGTAAGGCTACAAGTATAAAAGTTAATGGAATTTGTCCGCCATCGGTATTGGTAAACGATACTAATAATATCAGCATGAAAACGATACCAGAAGCTCCTAAGAGCCCGGTGTCAAAGAATATGACATTTAGCAAGCCAGTTATCAGAGCTGTAATAAGAATCATGAATAAAGTAAACTTCGAGCCATATTTTTCTTCCATAATAGGTCCTAGTAAGAGAATGAAGGTTAAATTTCCCAGCAGATGATCCATACTTCCATGACCAATCACATGAGAAAAGAGACTGAATATGGATAGCGGATTTGTAATGTCAATAGAATTGCCAACAGCAAAAAATCCCATTACTGTTCCTGCTAACAACTTATCTAAAAAAAATACAGCTGTACAGATTAAAGCAAATGTGAGGATTACTGGGGAATTGTATTTGATACTCATGAAAATTTTGATTGTGTGGATGAAAGATAATCCAATTATCAGACACGGCAATAAATATCAGATAAAGTACTCTGAAAATTAGAGGAACAAGATGAAATGAGGTCGAACATGACAGTAAATAGATTGTAAATTTGCTGACGTCCACTATGCTGAAAAGCTATTATTTTTATTAATCCAGCCACTTAATTTTAGTCCACTTGTTTATGCTATATAAGGATAAATTTAGTCCTTGCTACAGTCGATTACCTCTCTGAGGTAAAATATCAAAGTATGTTATTTTATACAATACGGTGATCTCTCTGAGACCTTTGATGCATAGTAGGTATCAACTATTACAAACTAGGTACCCCTTCAATCCTGTAGGGATTTTCTTATTGTAGCATAGAATGAAGAGAATGTAAATGATCTCAGCGAGATCACCGAAAGGATACCTCATAATTCAAATTTTAATACTTAAATTCTCCGATGCTTGCGTCGGGGTCATAAAGAAGATGTTTTTGCATAAAAACGCCTTATCACAAAAAAGATCCGATTTCCGACCTTTAGGTTGGAAAAATTTTGGCTAATGCTCCATCCGCTTGCGGTGGGGCAGTCAAAATTTAGAATCTTTTTTACTTGAGTACTCATATTCTCTCAGAAACCTGAGTTGTTATCCAGCTTTTTGTGATTTTAAAAGTTTATTTTTTACAAATAAACAGAAACAGTCATAGCAACCATAGTTACTAGCAGTAGAATTAAGAATAGCGGCATGACAAATTTTATCCATTTATCGTAGCCAATTTTGACAATAGCCAATGATGCTAAAATTAATCCCGTAGGGTTAATAAAATGAAATAACCCCATTCCGAATTGGTAGGCATTAACAATAATTTCCCTTTCAATACCCACCGTATCGGCTAAGGGTGCCATAATGGGCATTGATAAGACTGCCATTCCTGAAGTTGAGGAAATAAAAAACGATAAACCTCCATATAGATATAACATGACGTTTACAAAGAGCCCTTTATTCATTCCTTCTGTGGCATTACTTGCATAATAATGCATGGTATCGCTAATCAGTCCATCATCCATGATTACCGTGACTCCCCGAGCAAGTCCTATGATAAAAGCAACACCTAATAACTCTCCAGCACCTTTCGTAAATGCCTCCATAAAATCTGTCTCTTTTACTCTAGCTAAAAAACCTATGATAATTGCTCCAACTAAAAAAGTAGTAGTCATTTCTATAAGCCACCATTCGAAAAATGAAACACCTACAATCATGATGATAAAACATGATGTAAATACGAATAGTATTAAGCGTAATCGACTTGTTAATTTCAAAGTTTTATCTGAGGCTTTAGAACCGAAAAAGGCTTCGAGTTCTTCTTTTTGTTCAAAGACAATAGATTTACTTGGATCAGCTTTTACTTTTTTAGCATATCTAAGAATGTAGATAATGCATATCAATGTGCAAATGAGCAACATTGCAAAGCGACCATCCAACCCATTTGTCCAGGTAATGCCCGCAGCATCAGAAGCTATAATAGTTGAAAAAGGATTGACCGTAGAACACATGGTTCCAATGGAGGAGCCAAGAAAAATGCAAGCTAGACCAACAATAGTATCATATCCAGCCGCCAAAAAGACGGGAATCAGGATGGGATAGAAGGCCATGGTCTCTTCCGCTAAACCAAAAGTAGTTCCTCCGATAGCAATCAGCGTAGTGACTAAAATGATCAATATGAATTCTCTTCCTTTTAATTTTTTTGCAAGAGATGCAATTCCTGCATCAAATGCTCCTGAAAGATTCATAATACCAATCAAGCCGCCAATGATGAGCACTAAAAAAATGATGTCCGCCGCCGCTATTATACCTTTAATTGGAGATTGGAGAAACGCAAAAAAGCCTTGAGGACTTGATTTTAGTTGTTGGTAAGTATTGGGGATGCTAATGGGTTTATAGATGGATCCATCAGTGAAACTTTCTATCGGTATTATAATATTTAAACCTTCTAGGGTCTTCTGGTTAGCTAGCAATTTTGTACTCTCCCCTTGGCTAGTTTTGATGAGTTTGTCAGTTTCTTTATTATAGGTTAAGGTGTCAAATTTACCAGAGGGCACTATCCAAGTAGAGAGAGCGACCAAACCTGCAATGATGAAGAGAATCGTTTGTGCGGTTGGAAATTTTAATTTTTTCATTTGGAGTATATATTATTCCTATTCATACTCTATTATTCCAAAAAGGTCACATCACTATGTTAGTAGCTATTCTTCTTAGAGTCATACTGACAATTTCAATTTTTTTTATCACTGTATAAATAATTTCATTATTAAATTTGAAACTACTAATATTAATATAGAAAAAACGACTTTTTATTGAGAATATCAAGTGGCCTTCCAAACAAGAATGAGGAACGATTACTTCGCGGTGTAAAATTACCACGAGATGTCAGAAAATTAAGGAAAAAAATCTTATGATTTTACCATCGACTTAGATTGTGATAGTTTCCAATTGAGTAAATGACTACCTACAATCATAAGACCCCCTATAATATTGAGTAGAAATAACTCACCATGCGTCTCAATGCCTATAAATAAAGTTATAAAACCAGCAAGTGCTAATAATAATGGTTGTGGATTCTTATGTGTCTTCATAAAATCTCTGACCAACGAATAACCAGCGATCAGAACACCAACAGACATCATCGCAAAATCAAAAGTATGGTTGTGGGTGGATGTAGAAGTAAAACCCAGAGAAAGTAATATCGGAAATACAGTACAATGAACAGCACAAAGTGAGGCCGTTATGGCTCCTGCAAAATCAAAATTGAATCCGAAAAATCTACTTATCATACTTTTTAAATGAAACGTTGTTGCAAATATACGTTAAATGAAACATAGTTGCAAGTAGAAGGTTCAGTAGTTTTGAAAGTGTTATTTATTTCCAAGGAAAAATTCACCCATTGTTCGTATCGAAGCGGAGCTGAAATACATAAAATAAGTGGAGCTGATAATGACGATACATTGCTAAATACACTTAAACTATCATTTGCATCCTCTAAGTCACGGTATTGGGGCAGTGTGAAGAGTGATCTAACATCAGGGCCCCAACAGGTGTATAACCATAAAAACCTACCTTGTAATTACGAGAATTGTAATGGTACGAAAGGGAATTAAGAGGGAAAGGTTCGTTTCCGATTATGTCTTGTTTAAGTGACGGGTTCGGCTCAAAGGCCTGTTATTGTCAAATACTACGCTTCATACACATTTGGTATTACCTCTTTCCATTTTTCTGATTCTGCAAATCCCTTGATTATTTCATTTCTTTTTTGAAGGAGATTTCTCATATAATTTTCAAGAAATACAAAGTCGACAATTTTGCCCAGAAATCCCAAAGGTGATTTGTAGTCAAAAATATCTGTCATTACGGTGATCTCGTTTTGCTCTACAAATATATGCTCATGCTTAAATCTATTGAATATGCCACTTTCCATCTCATCAACGAAATAATCAGGCTTGTCAAATTCTGTTATTTTTGAAGTTAAGGTTTGGTAAATGCCAAAGTGTTTTGCTCTCCACGTCACAGATTCATTTCTTCCTATTAATCCTGAAGTGACTCCTGCAATGGCTTCTTCTCTTGTGTGCTTTGTCGATATTTTATGTAAATCAATGCTTCTTGATAAATCAAAAACTTTGTTTTTACAAGCTTTTATTTCTGTCTCGATTTTTATAACTGGCATCTGAATAATATAGAGTGATGAGCTTTTATTGATCAACAAGATATAGAAAAACTTGTCGTCACTAGCAACTTTTTCAATAAGAGCAAGGATTTTTTTGATTCTTCCCCATCCAACCTACAATTACGATGCTTCAGCTTTAACAACTATCAAATCCATCCATTCCACTCCATATTTGACTCATTATTAATTTATAAAACATTCACTATGACACCAGCAGAAGTATTTCCAATCGGCGGACTCAGTGCCATGCCAATGTGGGCATTGATGATTCTCCTCCCAAAATGGAAGGTTACTCGATTTTTGATCGATTATAAGGTTGTGCCTATTATTATAGCTATCATATATGCGGTCTATATCTATCTATCGATCAGTGCTGATGGCATGATGGATTTTGGAAATTTTGCTTCAGTAAAGGAATTATTCACGAAAGACAATGCAATCCTAGCCGGTTGGATGCACTATATATGCTTTGATCTATTAATAGGAATGTGGATGGTAAATCAAAATAGAGACATCAAAATCCACCAGTTATTAATGGCACCATGTCTGTTCTTCACATTTATGTTTGGGCCTATTGGGTTTCTTCTCTTTGTGATCATTATGTCAATCAAAAAATCTAACAAATCATGAATTACTCAAATGAATCAAGCCAAGCAGAATTAGTAATACCAGAAAGTAATCTATTAAAATCATATTCAGATAAGAGTGAATCTATTGAATCATTTAACATAATTTCTAATATGAAAGATCTTATAAATCAAACAATCCAAATCGTAAAAAAAGAGAGTCCAGCTTTATATTGGATTGTAGTCGCTCATTTTGTTTTTGCATTGATATGTATTCCAGGCCTTCTTTTCGATGAAAGATTGCTAATGGGAATAAATGTGTGGGTCAAGCCATTAAAGTTTTTGATATCATCCGGTATTTATATATTCACATTTGGGTATTTTACATCATTGTATCCATTTTCAAAACGTAAGAAAAGCATACTGAATAATTTTGTTGCATGGACATTACTGGTGGAAACAGCAATCATAGTGGGACAGGGAATCCGAGGGGTCCAATCTCATTACAATATCCATAGTCTTGTAGATGGATTGCTATTCGCTGCGATGGGCATTCTCATAGCTGTGAATGTATTAGTGATGGTTTACTATGTTATAGAAACTATCAGATTAAAAATGAATACTTCAAAATCTATCCAATGGTCTATTTTATTGGGTTGGGTAGTACTAATCATAGGCAGCTTGGTCGGAGGACAAATGATCAGTCAAATGTCGCACAACGTTGGTGTAGCTGATGGAGAATCAGGATTGCCATTGGTCAATTGGAGTACAATCGCCGGAGATTTAAGAATAGCGCACTTTTTTGGCATCCATGGTATGCAGATCATTCCTTTGTTCGCTTTTGGGATATCGAAAGAATGGAAAACAACAAACAGGAATCAAATCATTGCAGTTACTATCTTTGGATTATCATATGCTTTATGGTTAGGTTACACTTTCTACCAAGCAAAGCAAGGAATGGCTCTGATAAACCTATAAATAGGACCCAAATGATACTGAATAAGGAAAAACGGATTAAATATTTTGGATTTAATGACTTTTGGTTTGTAATTATTGGTATTTTGATAGTCTCGCTCATTATTGATTACCTGTTCAATAATTCTTTTGTGAATTATGCATTTGGACATGCTATGATTAGTTGGGGTATGTCAATATTCTTTACGATGTGTAATTGGTTCACTCTTCGGTATGCAATGATTTCTTTGCGGAAGAAATTACCATCTTTCCAAGACAATATAAAGCGAAGCGCACTTCTATTTTTTATTATGATTTGTATAGTGTTAGCTGTAGATTCTTTAGGGAATTTTATGCTGTCTTATGTTTTTGGAGATAGTTATCACCCTCTGTCCAAGTCCAGAATACTGATACCAATATTACTTATCAGTACCATGATACTGGCTATCTATGAAGCGATATACTACTATATTAGATTGCAGAATTATATAAGACATGAGGAGCAAGCAAAACAATTGGTTGTGCAAGCAAAGCTAGACGCTTTAAGAAATCAAGCTCAGCCCCATTTTTTATTCAATAGTCTAAATACACTCCGAGATATCATCGATCATGATTCTAAAGACGATGCGAAGAAATTTGTGGATAAATTATCGGATGTCTATCGGTTTATTTTAGATACTGGGAATGCAAATTTGGTCACATTGCGAGATGAGCTAAAATTTGCAAAGGCGTACATTCATATACAATCAGAACGTTTTGGAGATAATTTGAAGCTTGTTTGGAACATAAATGAAACTGCGCTTGATCAAAAAGTGGTTCCTATGAGTCTTCAGTTATTGCTAGAAAATGCAATTAAACACAATGTGATCTCAAAAGCAAAGCCATTAGAAATATTAGTCAAAGTAGAAAGGGATAAATTGATTGTTGCCAATAAGATTCAACCTAAATCAACTCAACTGCCATCTACACAGTTAGGATTAAAAAATATAGAAAAACGTTATTCATTGATTTCAGAAAATATTCCTTCTATTTTAAATGATGGAAATAAATTCATAGTATCAATTCCACTTTTAGTGTCTACAAAAAACTATAACCATGCAGATACTCATAGTTGAAGATGAACCTCGTGCTGCTAGTCAGCTCCAAGATATTTTAGCCAATTGTGGCTTTGAATATCAGTTGCTTGATCTATTAGATACAGTTGAGGACACGATCTCTTGGTTTCAAAATCATCAAGCGCCAGACCTGGTCTTCATGGATATCCAATTGGCGGATGGTCTTAGTTTTGAGATCTTTCAAAAAGTAGAAATTGACGCACCCATTATTTTCACTACAGCATTTGATCAATATGCCATACAGGCATTCAAGGTCAATAGTGTAGATTATCTCCTAAAACCAATCCAAAAAGAAGACTTGGATGCAGCATTAAACAAATTTACCAAAGCAAATAAGCCAGCAAGTATTAATTCTGATATTTTAAAACAGCTCCTTGGCAGCATACAAAAGCCCAAAAAAAGGAGTGGAATTCTTGTCAAAGAAGGCAGTGGCTTTATCCAAGTAGATATTTCTCATTTTCTTTATTTTTATTCTGAAGATAGTATCACATTTGGGATCACAAAGAACAAACGTCTGATCATTGAGGAAACCATCGACCAATTATATGCATCATTGGATCAAGATGAGTACTACAAAATAAATCGAGGACAGATCATATCAAAACGGTCTGTTGTGAAAATCGACCCATATTTCAATCATCGAGTCAAACTTACTGTCAGCAGTGCACGTGATCAAGAATTTATAGTAAGTAGACAGAAAACTGCAGAATTTAAAGGTTGGATGAATAGGTAGATGAAATCATTATTTTAGGAGGTATACACCAAATGTTTTCTAATATTGATTCATAACTTAGGGGTACAAAAATTGTTTTGTAGATCGGATTATTAATTCTTATAGCAACTATTAAGCAAAATAATATTCTATGATACAGTAACCTTTTGCAATTTTTTATTACTTTGTCACCTTTACTAACTATATAATTTATTAATTATGAAAAAACAGTTGTTAAGATTGACTTTTTTGGTAGCTACAATCGCAGTGATATTCACTGCCTGTCAAAAAGAATTTATTGATAAGGAGGCTGAATTATTACAAAATATTGAAGAGTCTAGTAAGCTTATCACCTACGACCAAGCGCAAGTGATTGAGGGTCAATATATCATTGTATTTAAAGAAGATGCTGTTGCCAATGATAGAGCAAGCATTACAAAAAGTAATTATTCTGCAAAGCAAGAAGAGATGAAAGCTTTTGCTTCTGGTTTATTTAAAGAACGTAATGTAGCACCCAGAGAAATTCCTCACGCCTATGTAAAGACAATCAAAGGTGTTTCAATGAAATTGACAGATCAAGAAGTTCAGGAGTTGAGAAAAGATAAAAAAATAGCATACATAGAGCAAGATCAGATGTTCCACGTGACTATGGGCGGACCTCCAGGTGGCGGTGGCGGTGGCGATCCATCTCAAACTACCCCTTATGGAGTTACAAGAGTAGGAGGAGCGATTGATGGTAGTGGTGCAGGTAAAGCATGGATAATTGATTCTGGAATTGATCTTGATCACAATGATCTCAATGTGGATGTAGCAAATTCAATTTCATTTCTAACGAAAGGTGGACCTTCTGCATCAAATCCTGATGATCAGAATGGGCACGGAACCCATGTTGCGGGTACAGTAGGTGCTATTGATAATGCTATAGGTGCTATTGGCGTTGCAGCTGGAGCGCAGGTTGTAGCGGTTAGAGTATTAGACAAATCTGGAAGTGGTTCTAATTCTGGAGTAATAGCTGGCGTAGACTATGTTGCAGCGAATGCTTCTTCTGGTGATGCAGCCAATATGAGTCTAGGAGGCGGAGTTTCTACAGCCTTAGATAATGCAGTAATTGCAGCTTCATCTAGTTGTCCTTTCGCATTAGCTGCGGGTAATGAATCACAACATGCAAATAATTCATCTCCAGCGAGAGCAAATGGTTCTAATATATATACTGTTTCATCAATGACTTCGTCTGATACGTGGTCATCATTCAGTAACTTTGGAAATCCACCTGTAGATTATTGTGCGCCTGGTTCAGGAGTGTACTCTACATATAAAGGAGGCGGATATGCTACTCTAAGTGGTACATCAATGGCAAGTCCTCATGTGTGTGGAATCTTATTGATCGGTGGAATAAGTTCTGACGGAAATGTGATTGGAGACCCAGATGGAAATGCTGATCCTATAGCACATCATTAAAATTAAAAATTAATACTTCTAAGAAGGTGTATCAGCAGCAATGTTGATATGCCTTTTTTCTTGGTACATACAAAAGATTTTTATATTACAACATCTCATTGATTATTACTCCAAACATTTAACTAGTAGTCAATATTAGTGTGTCTATATATTACTTTTAAGAAAGTGTAAAATGAATCCAACTCAAAAGAAAAAATTCTTGCTTTTACTCTCTTTTATTGAAGGAGGTTCAGTAATGGCTTGTGAACTTATAGGAGCTAAATTATTAGCCCCGTATTTTGGAACGTCTCTATATGTATGGGCAGCGGCCTTAGGACTGACTCTTGGAGGCCTTACACTTGGGTATTTTATTGGTGGAAGACTTTCACTCAAATACATTGGAAGTGAGAAGCTATTATATCTAGTGTTGCTTAGCGGATCAGCTCTTCTAATCTTAATGCCATTTACAAGTGCAATAATAATGGAAATGACCATCAATTTTAATTTAGAAATGGGTGCCATTTTATCTTTACTTTGTTTTATGGTTCCTCCTTTAATGTTTATGGGAATGGTATCACCTATCATCATAAACTTGTTAACTAAGTCCGCGGACTCAGCGGGAAGTAGTGCAGGAAATGTCTATGCTATCTCAACGCTAGGGGGAATACTCTATACGTTTCTTATGGGCTTTTATGTAATCCCTAATTTTGGACTAACGATGCCAGCGATAATTTCAGGATTAATTTTGGCTGTCCTTCCATTAATCTTTCTTGTGAGATTGGACAGGTCAAAGGCCATACTTTTTATAGCATTTTTATTTATGGGAGCTATTGCTAGTTCTTTTTCAAAGGATAACTATACAGAAGAATATCAAGAATTGTATCATTCAGAGGGAATTCTAGGTCAAATAAAAGTAGTAGATCATCCTTCTTATGACATCACTCCAGATCATAGGGTTGGGAGGGCGCTATTAGTTAATAACACCTTGCAAACATACGTTGGTCATGAAGATGATTTTGCTTATAGTATTTGGAATTGGTCACAATATTTTCCAACTGCCGCATCTATCTACCCTAGAGGATCAGAGGTTTTACTTTTGGGTTTGGGAGGAGGAACAATAGTCAAGCAACTTAATCGACTGGGGTACAATGTAGACGTTGTGGAAATTGATAAGCGTGTTTTTGAAGTCTCTGTAGAATTTTTCAATTTAGATCCACAAACTAATGTTCATATAGATGATGCTCGACATTTCATCAAAACGGTAGATAAAAAGTATGATATTGTAATATTTGATACTTTCTTAAGTGAGTCCGTACCAGAACATCTTCTTACAAAGGAAGGATTTGAAGACACGAAAAGAATTCTTAAGCCAAAGGGGATGATCATGTCAAATTTTTATGGATACACGAAAGGTGAAAAGGGAAAAGCAGCAAGATCTGTTTATAAGACCTTCGAAGAGTCTGGGTTTGAAGTTGATTTGTTAGCAACTCCAGGAGAAGAAGCAAATAGGAACTTGATATTTTTAGCAAGTCAAACAAATCTCGATTTCACAGAAGCGAATTACGCTGAGCCAAATTATGAGAAGATTGAGAATCTAGGTGATTATTTTATTGATCGAAGATTCCTTGATTTAGATGATGCTTTTGTGCTTACAGATCGCAAACCAAGATTGTCAAAACTGTATAATGAAGCTGCAAGAGAGTGGAAGATTAATTACAATAATTACTATAGAAAATATTTCAAATTAAAGTAAATTATTAATCAGGAAGCTTTGTTTATTGACTTTAGTGTAAAAATAAAGAGCGGCATCGACTAAAACCTTTTACTGTTAGAGACCATTAAAGCCACTAATTCCTCTATTTTTGGGTTCTTAATCATATTTAGACCTACATGAAAATAACAGTCGCACAACTCAACTACCATATTGGAAATTTCGAAGGCAATACTGCTAAAATGCTTGCTGCGGTTAAAAAAGCAAAAGAAGACAAAGCAGATATTATTTGTTTCAGCGAATTGGCCACTTGCGGTTATCCACCAAGAGATTTTTTGGAGTTTGATGACTTTATCAGATTAGGAGAGGAGAGCATAACTAGACTTGCTGAAGCAGCGCAAGGCATAGCTATTGTGGTGGGCTCGGTCTCACGAAATCCTGTATTGGAAGGCAAAGATTTACACAATTCTGTCTATTTTCTAGAAGCTGGAAAAGTGAAATTTGTACAACATAAAACGCTTCTACCTACTTATGATATCTTCGATGAATATAGATACTTCGAGCCCGCATCTGATTGGGGAATTGTAGAGTACAAAGGCAAGAAAATAGCCCTCACTGTCTGTGAAGACATATGGAATATCGGCAACGAAAACCCACTTTATAAGATTTGTCCACTTGATGAAATGATTAAATATGAGCCAGATTTTATTCTGAATGTATCGGCATCGCCATTTGACCACAATCATGCTTTTGATAGAATCAACATCGTAAAAGCAAACTGCGAACGATACAAGATCCCAATGGTCTATGTCAATCACGTAGGGGCTCAGACGGAGATTGTTTTTGATGGAGGATCATTGATCGCTTCTGGAAATGGATATATCCATGAAGAACTTCCATTTTTCAAAGAGTGTATCAAGACTTTTGATTTGGCAGATATTGAAAAGACTGAGAAAGACAATATTAATCCAAAAGAAAAAATTACCCTAATCCACGATGCTATCATATTAGGTATAAAAGACTACTTCGGCAAGCTAGGGTTTACAAAAGCGATGTTAGGCTTATCTGGGGGTATAGATTCAGCCGTTACTCTGGCTTTGGCAGCACGAGCATGTACATTCACTTTTGATGCCATCCCAATATTCCTCAGATCACAGTGTGAATGATGCAGTAAGTCTTGCAGAAAACCTTGGTTCACCATATAATATTATCCCAATCAAAGGAATTTATGATGCTGTTATGGACCAGATGAGTCCGATATTTGGAGATCGACCATTCGATGTAACTGAAGAAAACATACAAGCTAGAGCAAGGGGACTACTTAATATGTCGATGTCTAATAAGTTTGGCAATATTCTGCTCAATACATCTAATAAGAGTGAAATGGCTGTTGGTTATGGCACACTTTACGGGGACCTTTGTGGTGGCCTTTCTGTGATTGGAGACGTTTATAAGACTGATGTATTCAGATTGGCTGAGTATATAAATAAAGATAAAGTAATAATTCCACTCAATACCATAACAAAACCACCATCCGCGGAATTACGACCTGACCAAAAAGACAGTGATAGCTTGCCCGATTATGATATTTTGGATGAGATTCTTTATCAATATATCGAGCTGACCAAAGATCCACAAGACATTGTAGCGATGGGATATGACGAAGCACTGGTAAAGAGAATTTTGAAGATGGTAAACAGAAATGAATTTAAGAGGTATCAGACCGCACCTGTTTTAAGAGTATCGTCTAAAGCTTTTGGTATGGGAAGAAGAATGCCTATAGTGGGGAAATATTTGAGTTAATCTAGTTGCAATTGCAAAACAAAAACTAAATAATAGACATGACTTTATTATTCGAAAAGAAAGATAAGATAGCGTACATCACATTCAATAGACCTGATAAATACAACAGCGTAAATAAGGAAACGGCAATGGCTTTTCAAGTGGCACTAGATGACTGTGCGAAAGATAAATCCATTAGATGTGTAGTGCTTTCTGGAAATGGAAAGGCCTTTTGTGCCGGACAAGATTTAGGAGAGATTGTTGATCCAAATGGTCCACCACTGGACGAAATTGTGAGCAATCATTATAACCCTATCGTGCTTAAAATTAGAGCACTAGAAAAACCAGTTATTGCTGCGGTCAATGGAATTGCGGCTGGAGCTGGAGCTAATGTAGCATTGGCCTGTGATATCGTTATTGCTAAGGAATCAGCAAGTTTCTTACAGGCATTCAGTAAGATTGGATTGATTCCTGATAGCGGTGGTACTTACACTTTGCCAAGGAAAGTCGGTTTAGCTAGAGCAAGCGCATTGATGATGCTAGGAGAGAAGGTGCCAGCCAAAGAAGCTCAGCAAATGGGTATGATCTACAAAGCTGTCGCAGATGATGAATTCGATGCGGTAATTGAAAAAACTGCAAACAAGTTGGCAAATATGCCTACCGTAGGGCTTGCACTCACTAAGAAATTGCTTAATGAAAGTGTGAAAAATAATATGGAAGAGCAGCTTGCCTTAGAACATGAGTGTCAAAATATTGCTGGAGTAACAGAAGATTATGGAGAGGGTGTGAAAGCATTCTTGGAAAAAAGGCCTGCGGTGTTCAAGGGGAAATAGGAGTGTACGAATGTCAAGAGATTGTCGACAAACACGAAGTACCAATTGCTTATTATGAAAAACAGAAAACGAAAAATAAAAATTGCTTTTTTCGCTGATATTCTTGTCAAAGACTTTGATGGAGCTTCTCGTACTATGTTTCAAATCATAGAACGTATCCCAAAGGATGAATTCGAATTTCTTTTTTTCTGTGGTATGTCTCCTAAAGAAGATATTGGTCACGAGGTCTTTCGAGTTCCATCTATTCCGATTCCATTTAACAGTACCTATAAGCTTGCTATTCCGATGTTCAGTTGGTTTTCGATGAGAAAAAGGTTGAATGAATTTCGGCCTGATGTTATTCATATTGCGTCGCCTTCACCACTTGGAGATTTTGCATTTCAGTATAAAAGGAATAGAGATATTCCTGTGATTACTATTTATCACACGCACTTTCTATCATATATTGGTTATTATCTGCGGCCTTTACCATTTTTGGTGAAGACCGTACTCAAAACAGTAGCGTATGGTCAGAAAAAGTTCTATGACCAATCGTCGTTGATGTACATTCCTACCATGCAGATGGTAGAGGAATTAAAAGGTTTCAACTTCGATACTAAGAAAATGAAAATCTGGCAGCGAGGAATGAATCATGAATTATTTAATCCAAGTAAAAGGGATGTTCCGCGAATAAAGGAGTTAACCCAAAATGGCAAACCGAATGTGCTTTTTGCTTCAAGGTTAGTCTGGGAAAAGAATTTGGCTACTCTAATTCGGATCTATAGAAAGAGTAAAGATGAAGGAGATAAATACAACTTTATCATAGCGGGTGATGGAGTAGCGGAGAAGCCACTAACTGAAAAAATGCCAGATGCATATATGTTAGGAAAAGTTGATCACGATACTTTAGCGGCATTATATGCATCTGCTGATGTGTTCTTATTTCCATCAGTTTCAGAAACATATGGTAATGTCGTAGTTGAAGCTATGGCGAGTGGTTGCCCCTGCGTGATTGCAAAAGGTGGAGGATCTCAAAGTCTTGTTGTACATGGTAAGACCGGTTTCTTGTGTGATCCTGAAGATGCATCTGACTACCTAGCTAGAATAGATCAAATAATTGGTGATCCAAGTCTCAGAAAGGAATTAGTCTCAAACGGAATCGAATACACCCAGTCCTTAAATTGGGAATCATTATGTGAAACCTATTTTGACGATGTTGCTAGGTTAGGGAGTACGGGTGAACTTCCTTCAGACACTGTAGAAGTTTAATATGGCATCATTTTACCAAAAATATAAGAATGTTATTAAGTGGGGACTTTTAGTCTTAGTACTCGCCTTTGTCGGTCAGTTTGTGTGGAATTCTAATTTGGAAGTCATAGGCGGATATCTTAGGAAAATGCCTTTTACATTTCTGGGAGTAGTTGGACTATCGTTTTTTGCGTACTTGAGCGCTACCATCGCTTGGCGATTATGTATGGGAAATGATGGTGATAAAACGGGGATACTTCAGTTATTCATGATCCGTCATGTAGGAGAAATGCTGAGCGTATTCAACCCTACAAGCGTTATTGCTGGAGAAACCTTAAAAGCACATTATCTCGCTAAAAATGGGATGGATAATAAACGATCCATAAGCTCGATCTTGCTCTCAAGAATCTTAATCATCTTATCTGCTTTACTTCTGATTATTCTTTCATCATTGTATTTGATTTTTGGTGTACTGGGTGATAATCAGGGACTACCGATTATCATAATGGCCCTTATTGTTATTGGTGGATTTGGATATCTTTTAGCTAGATTTTTATTGCACTCCAAGCTATATCTACATAAGGCTGTATCCAAACTGCAAAGAAGGTTCGGTAATAAATACATCACTGATAAACTCTTGGATGCTATCAAAGAAATCAATCTTGAAGCACACACTTTTTATTCACATAATAAGGGGAAGTTCTTTTGGGCATTTTTACTTTCTGTAATACACTGGATCTTCGGCGCAGCTGAATTTTATCTTATTTTGAAAGTGCTTGGATTTGACATTTCTGTAGTCAATGCAATTGCCATTGAGATGGGTGTCATCTTATTCAAGACTGTAGGAGCAATAGTGCCTGGACAAGTAGGAGTAGAAGAATACGCTAATAAAGTCATGCTTGAAGCTGTTGGGATTGCGGGAAATGAGGTATGGTTAGTGGTTTCGATTATGCGCAGAGCAAGACAGTTGTTTTGGGTTGGGATAGCAGGAGTGTTTTATTTTTTTATGGAGAAGGGATACATTAAAGTCATAAACATGACCAATAGATGGTTGTAGCTTCTCTCCTAATTAAGTGATTATGAAACTAATCAAAATAATATGTTTGTGCTTTTTTAGTCTCACGGCTATGTCACAAGACTATTTTATAAAAAAAATAAGTTTTGATGATAGAACGAACACAGGTAGAAGTATAGTTCAACATAATCAGCGCATATATATTCTAGCAAGTCACTTTTGCGATGATTTAGAATGTTCATCATTAGCTGAATTGTCAATCAATGGCGATACTTTGTGGGTCACTAAACTACCTCAAATTGATATTGGTAGATCAAGTCTATTAATGCATGGGGACACCATAACTGTCACTGGTAATAATGCCCCTCTTAATACGAAATTTCGAGTGGCACATTTCGATTTGAATGGAAAGGAGTTGAGGGAAATTATAGAGATAGAAAACCCTACGCAGCAGTTTAATCAAATGTTTCAACTGACTTCAGTAAGGTTTCAAAATAAAACCTTGGTCACAGGAACGGGGATGCAAAATAGCATCGAATATGGACTTATATATGTTATGAATGCTGAAGACGAATTAGATACGTTGATAATGATAGAGCCACAAGACAAATTATCAATAATGTGGAACATAGCGGTAAGTGAGGATGGGTATCTATATACCTATCATGAAATAGATGAAAGCATACTCAATAAAGAGAGAAAAATAATAAATAAATTTGATAAGGATTTTAATCTGTTATGGAGGTATCAAAGCGAAGATACTTTTAAGTGGGATGGTGGAAGTTATGGTGACGTTCTAGAAGATGGACGGGTACTACTTGTTACTTATTCACCATTATCAAATTCGCCTCACAGTTCTATCAGAGCGATC
The DNA here is from genome assembly GCA_963975265.1 of uncultured Saprospirales bacterium. Lineage (GTDB taxonomy): Bacteria > Bacteroidota > Bacteroidia > Chitinophagales > Saprospiraceae > CAJXUU01. The sequence goes on along the minus strand of CAXBGT010000022.1, from coordinate 6,976 downwards.
AATCAAGATGGATCTATAGATTGGCAATATGATGTACCGTACAGTCCATTTGGAGACGATGGTATTCAGGAAGTGATTAGTAGAGTAACACAATTGGCTAGTGGTGATATACTTTGCATGGGTCGCTATACAAATCTTATGCTTGATGAACCCATCCGTGACTCACCCTTTATGTATAAAATGAACACAGAAGGTGAAATCATATGGAAGCGTGTATTCTATGAGCTCGATCCAGTAACAGGAGTGAGTCGAGTAGGTTTGGTTAAAGATGCCATAGAACTAGATAACGGTGATATATACGGCATAGGTTGGATGGATTATGATGGGCAGCGTGAAGTATTCATCCTCAAAGTAGACGCTGATGGATGCTTGGATGCAGAAGATTGTGAATTTGTGCAGGTGATAACAGATACGGAGGACTTAGAGATCAGAAATGATATCAAAATCTACCCTAATCCTGTCTACGATATACTCACAATTGACATCGATGAGTTACCCGAGAAAGTACAAATCTATACGACAGATGGAGTACTTATAAAAACGGAAAGAAAATCAAAAGAAATTAATGTGAGTGACTTGGTTAAAGGGATATATTATGTGAAAGTGTATATTGATGGAAGCATGAGTGTGGTTGCGTTTGTGAAGTGATGGTTGTATCCTGTTCTCAATGCTTTAGCTTCGAGCTGAACAGGTAAAATAAAATACGAAGCTAAAGCATCGAAAAATCTGGGTTAATATGCCTCTTCGTGTAGAAATAAGAAATCACTTTTTTCGTAGTACTAGTTACTTGTATTGTACAAGATAATAATGTGATTCACAAGAATATAGAGTAAAAACTATGACTTCTTGGTAATCGAGGATTCAAGGATATTTCAGTGGAAACCCAAGAAGTGAAATAAGTGTTTACTACCACCTATTAATCGATTTTGCTTAAATGGAAATAATTAGTTAAGATTATTTTTGTTAGAAATCTGGACTTTCAGGCAATTAGGTCATACTTTGATGTAAATCTGAAAGTACTTAAATTTCTTATCCATTTACAAGACTATCGTAATCTAAGAAATATACAATTTTAAGAGAGATACTATTCGTCTGTTGAAAATCAAATAAGTTTGAGAAATTGGAGAAGTAATTGTTATCAAAATTTTGGTCCCTACCACTTATGTTATTTTTCCAAACGACGATAATATCACTTCCTTTTGCAAATCTCCATGTATAATTAAGATCGACCGTGAAGAAATTGAAATTCACATCGTAGATATCTTCACCAGTTTCTGTCTTACCATCAAATGCAAGATCTGTAAGTGAGCCATCATCCTCTAATCGGCTAAATTTATTGTATTCTACCTGATCCCAATTGTGACGAATTCGTGTGGCTAAGGACATCTTATTGTTGAATATGTATTGTATTCTCAGACTGTTATCGAAGGTCGATCTATCCCTTGTTCCATACATAACATCATTTCCTGATATTCCTGCAATTGGCTGAGAAATATTGGTTGTAACGTAGCCATTTTCATTATTTGAGATGGTATAATTGGTAGATAGAATGAAGGATAGTTGATCATTGACTCTTAACCTAGGGCTTACATTCACATTGGTAAACTGTCGACTAGCTTCTCCGAATTTTCGATAGAATCCGCGAATGTCAATGGCTATTGTTTTCCTATAATCAGAAGAAAAGAAGGCGTTACCTGATATAGAAGTAGGAAATTCATAGAATTTAGAGAAATTTGATGTTCGAGGTTCGAAATAATCGAAGGATGTGAATGGTTCTACTCTGACTGTTCCACCTACAGCATTTCTGCTTTTCCACAATACAAATCCTCTAAAGCTTACTCCGTAATTTGTAAACACATTAGGACTGTAGAGTCTGTCATAATTTTGGCTAAGTTCCACTTCCCATCGTTGTAATTTATCGTTCTTAGGTTTGAATTGATTATAAGATATTTCTGTAGATACCGCACGTTCATTTGGACTAAAAAGTATCCCTAAGTCATTGGGGTTGTAGTTGTCCGATTCTTCATTATAGGACACCTCACCCCTCCAGTTGCCACCTATTTTGGCAGCACTCACAGAGTAGGTATGTCCCGTATTCGTTTCTTCTTGAAAAAATTGATTTGCAACAGCTAGTTTACCTCCCACAGCATAGGTTTGTGCTTTATTTCTAAGACTCAGAAAGGCACCTGTTACATTCGCATCATAGTCATCACCAAATCTAGTAACGTTGGTATTGATTATGGTTACCACACTATTATTTGGCAAGTTCTGATCTGCAACCAACACATTATAATTAGTCAGTGGATTGGTTTGTACACGTCTTTTTACACCAGTAATATTATTTTGAACGATAGCAAACTCTTTTCCTTCTACTGCATTAAATATTCCGATTCCTGTACCAGAAGCAGTTCTTCCAGATACTTTAGTGGCGTTATATAATTGTGCCTGCGTGTTATTTTCTAATACGGACTCTCCAGCTTCTAGATTGAAGTATGGATCGAAAAAATTTAATGGTCTGCCTCCAACTCTTCTAGTATAAAACAAATTTCCTTTATCAAAAAGCTCTGTTCCTTCCTTAAAAAACTGTCTATTTTCATCAAATTGAATTTCAAAAGGAGATAAGTTAAGGACGACATTATCGCTGATTACTTGGCCAAAGTCGGGTATCAATGTCATGTCAAGGGTAAATGCATCGTTGATTCCATATTTTAAATCCATGCCTCCTGTATACGCAGGTGTAGCTTCTATAGGTAAGCCTATACTTGGATTGCTAACTGTATTTACATACCCAGTGACGAACGGTGTAATCGATAACCGCACAGGTGACTTTATATTAGAAATACCTTCTAGTTGTCCCGCCTGATTTAAGAATCCATCCACCTTAGGATTTACGGGATTCCAATATACGTTCTCTCTAAATCTTCTTATTTCTCTTAGGAACTGCACATTCCAGGTCTGAATATCAGTATTAGCAAATCGTACTGACAGATACGGTATAAATATCTCAACTGACCAGCCATTTTCTAAATACTGGACCTCACTATCCCAAATACCATCCCAATTAGAATCTTCTTGACCACCGGCAATTTTTATATCTTGTTGTACTCCAGAAGCAGTCACATTAAATGCAAATCCGTTTAATCCGTCTCTGTAGGTATCAAATATTACTCCAAACCAATCTGTATTTCCTCTTTGGTCTCTTGGCGATAGTTCTTTGAGGATTTTATCTGGTTCTGTATCATATAGCATCGCTCCTACATAAATGCCCCTATCTGTATATAGTATCTTGACTTCTGTCTTCTGAGAAACTGGGTCTTGGAAAACAGGGTCTGTCTGTATGAAGTCTGTAGCCACTTCTGATTCTAGCCAAGCTGCATCATTGAGAAAACCATCTATATCAATTTTATTTTCCTTATCAATTCTGATCGCTTGAATCATCTTTTTGGTGGCCTGCCCATCCATTGTGTGGGGTGTGATGTAGGCCAGTATCACAAAGAAAAGAAGAAGCAGTTTTTTCATCCCACAAAAGTAATAAGCTCCTTTGAATTAATCGTTAATATATTGTGAAAGGTTATAATGTGTATAGTAATCTAGAGGTCATAATTGATGTTTAGGCTAACCAAAACGTTCCTAGGTCGTCCAGAATAATAATATCTAGGAGCATTACCTCCAAACGATGATGCATTTACTAAAGTCATCGAAGCGTATTTTGTGTCAAATAAATTAACTAGATCCACTCGTGGTGTAATTTGCCATTTACCTATTTTGTACTTATACCCACCCATTATATGCACCAATTGATAAGCATCTGATTTTATGGAATTGTCATCGCGCATGTAATAATCATTTATGTGCTGATACCGTATATTAGCGAACCACCCATTGTGATTTCCTGCTATTATTGTTGATAATGTTTGGGTAGGTGCACCTGGAATGTTATTTTTTGAATAGTCGTTTTCGTTATCAATAAAATCACCATATTTATTTTTCATTAGATTGTAATGAAGATTAATTGTTAGGTTTTTATTGCTTTTCAGTTTGCCTACTAAGCTATATCTTAGAGCTAGTTCTAGCCCTGAATAAGTAGCATTGCCTCCGTTGGTGTTGATCGATTGATTTGTTTCATCTCTTTCCGTGGTAATAAGATCAGTTGCCCATATAAAATAGATTTCGCTTCTGTATTCTAATTTATTAGCAAATATTCCTTTACTCCCAAAATTGATATTCCATGCAGATGTGGGAAGCAAGTCACTATTATATTTTCCATCTGGCAAGAGCGCTTGTTGCGGGCTGAAATAATTGATCCCCTTTCCTCCACTGATATAGATCCGTTTATTATTGGTTGGCCTAAAAGAAAATGTAGCCTCAGGTAACAAAAATGCTTTGCCGAGAACTTTGTTTTCATCCGCAGCTATATTCGCATATTGAGTATTGATACCGAGCTTATAAAACCATTTTTCATTTATCTCGGATTCCAAAGTTGCATATAATTCATAAATAGACCTTTGTTCATTTCCAGTGGCGAATTGAGAACCTTTTATATCTATATCGGTCTCAAAAAGATCAAATTCGTATTCTTCTTGCTGGATTCTATAACCAAAAGAAAAGACTTCAGCGTAACCCGGCCGGTTATATTGGAATTTTCCTTTCAAGCCTAATGTGATTGCAGATTCATCTATGGTATTGAACGGTCTGAGTTCAGAGCTCTCAAAAAACTGACCATACAGAGTATGAGACATAGATCTCTTATAATCAAATTCATAATCTAAATTTATACCAGCTAGCGTACGATTGTAATCTTCATTTCCTTTTGCTTTACTCCATGTAAATGCCGCCTTCGAAGGTTTGTTATCATAATCATCCCTGTTTAGCGAACTTGGGATGAATGCCTTCAAGTCCACGCGATTAAGAAGGCCAGTCAGTTTTAATTTCCCACCCTTATTAATTGTATAATTCAGAGTAAGATTATTTCTATCAAATTGGTTATTCTCCCTGTACCCATCATCGGTCATGAATGAGTGATAGATAGCTAGATTGTGTGAATTCGTTTTATCTGTTCTTCCTATTGTGATTTGATTTTGAGTCGTGAAGTACCCCCATTTTCCAATTGTATTTTTTGATGAAAGCTCTGTCTTTTCCTCAGATCTTATGTTCTTATTTTTGATGATTATTGCCCCACCGTATCCAGCTTCGTATTCGCTTCCTGTGGTTCCTCTTATCACTTCTATTCGATCTGCCATGTGTAAACCTATGTCCTCAATAGCACTTTCACCAATACTGTTGTGCAGTGGTATATTGTTGTAGAATGTCTTTACACCGGATGTGGCAAATTTAGAGGTACTTCCTATTCCTCTGATAGAGAGCTTATTTGTGTTAAGTCCACCTGATTGCATATGTAAGCCAGGGATGGTATTTAGCACTTCACTGGTGCTTCCAGGAATTGATATTTCTGTTATGCTTCTGTTTAGCGTAGTTGTGTTTTCGCCTTCAGAAAGAATGAAATGATCATTTATTTCGAGAGGGAGGAAATCGTGGGCCATTTGAAACTTCTCTACAAGAACTATTCGATTTATTTCTTTGGTATTGGTGGGAATTACGATAGATATATAACCTGTATAGCTCAATTCCAAAGAGTCCACCTTAGTTACCAATTGAAATGTACCATCTATAGAAGTAATCGTGCCGTTATTTGTTCCTTTTTCGGTAATATTTACACCAATAAGAATTTCGCCATCTTGGTCGACTACTACACCTGTAACCTCTACTTGACCTATTGCCGAAAATGATAAGAGCAAAAACATTAATAAGATGAAAAGTTGTCTCATACTTAAGTTTATTATCTAGGTGCAATTTTGACCAAAGATTACATATATGATAGCATTTTACTAATATTTAAGTTTCTTTTGTTTTTCAGTCACCAAAATGAATCTATTTTACGTTTGTACTTAGGAATGTTCTCTAAAATTAAATCTTGGAATTTATGAAATATCAATTATCTATAATACTATTTTTTGCTGCAATTTTCTCTATAAATGCCCAATCTGCTGTAGGCACATGGAAAACCATAGATGACGACGATGGCAAGGTGAAATCTCACGTTGAGATATTTGAAAAGAATGGTAAGCTGTATAGTAAAGTATTAAAACTTATCAATCCTACATCAACAACTTGTGATAAATGTACAGGAGAAAAAAAGGATCAACCTACCGTTGGCATGGAAATTATATGGGATCTTGAAAAAGAATCCGATACTGAATGGGAAGGCGGTAAAATTCTTGACCCTAAATCTGGGAAAGAATACAAATGTAAGATCGAACTTACCGATGCTAATACATTAAATGTGAGAGGATTTATAGGATTTGCTCTTTTAGGAAGAACTCAGACTTGGTATCGAGTTGAGTAATAAAGTCAAGTAGAATTTGAATTTAGGGTCAACGCAAGAAAGTAGGATAGGCTGGATGGTCAGATAGTTTAATTTTTTAGTAGGACTACTAAAACCTTAATTTAAAATCAAAGATTCGAAAGCCCTGGCTGGGCGATATCTCTAAAGGTTATTATGATTTTGAATTTTAAGCTTTGTAGGTACGATAACATAAATGCACCTTAGATTGTGATTCAAATAGGGTTAATTGAGCGAGTGTTGCAAATCTAGTCCTACAATGTTTTCATCTTGATCCTTAATGTGCGCTTGCTCTTCAGATATGGCCCCAAAAAACAGCAGGGACCCAAATTCATGAGTGCCCTGCATAACCCCAAAAAACCAATTGAAAACAATTTTCTTCTCTTCCAATGGAAGCTTTATTTCTTTATTTACTAGCAATATATTATTAATAATAATTTGCAAAGTTAGCAAATTCTTTGTTAATATCTCTTTAAATCTGCTTCAAGAGTTTTTTTTAATGGATCCCAAATTAATGGGTACCCTGCATAACCCCAAAAAACCAATTGAAAACAATTTTCTTCTCTTCCAATGGAA
>CAXBGT010000021.1:0-42929 GCA_963975265.1 uncultured Saprospirales bacterium | reverse complement strand
AAATGTACCAGCAGGGATTACATCAGCTGGAAAAGTAAACTCTATTACTCCTCCGCCACTTCCATTATTGGCACTACCAAATCCATAAATACTTAAATCTGGAATATCTTCTATTGCATAAAATTCAATCGCTTTAGGTTGACCACCCACTAGCGGTCCATCAATTATACCTGTGATCATTAAATTACCAGCACCTGAAATTGTATTAGTAATCTCGTAAGTTCCATCTAATGTATTTCCTAAATCTATGTCTCCAGTCATTGGGTCAAGATCAATCATAGTTTCATCACCCATAGTAACAGTATATGTACCATCCATACCTGTAGTATGCATTACCGGTAATATTCCATTTCCAGGACAAACATCTATTGCTCCATAAGAAAACTCTGTATCACCTGGCTCTGCAAAGAATGCTAAATTCACATCATCACTAAATCCAGTACAAGAAGCTAAATTTAAAGTATACGTAAGTACCACTGTAGTTCCTTCTTCACTTGCATCAGGTGTATAAATTGCAGTTGGAGAATTCACGTCATCAAAACTACCCGCTCCTCCAGACCATACTCCATCACCAGTTCCATCAAGTGTAACATCAGCTATACCGCAAAGGACCATGTTAGGACCTGCATCGACAACCGGAGTTACAAATGTCCCTACCGTAGGACATGCATCAGCCAATAAAGCGAAATCTGTAAGATCCCATGCACTATAACCATTTGCTCCATCATCATTGTATTCAATCCCTATATAGACATCTGTACCTGTTGCAGAACTAAAATCAAATGTAAAGTCTCCAGATTCAGTTACCATACCTACAGATGTCCATGTGACTTCATCCGGGCAGGCATTTGCTCCTTCCATATTAGAATACTGAACATTAAGATCAGTAACACCAAATCCTTCAGCACCTGTAAATTCTAATTCTAACAAACCAACTCCAGTCATGTCAAGGGGACCATAGATCAACCATGTATCCACATCTTGCATACACCCTCCTCCACAAAAACCATTAGCTTCGAAACCACCTGTTATTGGCGTCCATTCTTCATTATCATTTGGGCTAACTACATTCCATGCAGGCTCAGCACAAGTAAGTTTATCGTTATCAATTATAGTAAGTGTCGTGGTGTCTGTACTTCCTATTGCGCCTCCCATTACATTTTGTAGTACAAGTTCAATAGTTTCATTTTCATCTATAATAGCATCATCAACAATTGTTACACTTACACATTGAGGTGTAGCGTCACCATTTGGGAATGTAACTGTTTGAGTTGTATAAGTATAGTCAGCAGGGTCATTGGCATTGCCACCAGTACCGACTACGACATCAACCGAAACGTTTGCAGTACCGGGGTTCAACAAATTCACACAAACACTAGCTGTTCCAGCAGCTTCATCAACTTCAGCTGCATCAACAACAAATACAACTTCAGGGCCTCCTCCTGCTGCTATACCACTTACTATTATATTATCAACTCCAAATGCCTCATAATTTGCATTTGAGTTACATACTATTTTTATATCTAATGTAGAACCTAATCCAATTGCGGTAGATGTAATTGTTTGCAACGCATAAGTAAGGATAGCTCCATTTGCTGTGTTTCCACCACCAGCGGCATTCCCTTGCAAAACAAGAGGGTCATTAGTCACAGGGCTGGCAAATGAATATAAATCAACAAATGTTGCGCCATCTAAACTGTATTGAACCGATAGTAAATCAGAAGCATCCCAGTCATTATCTACAGCTCCAAAATCAGCAGAAAACACAATATTGTTAAAACCTGCAATATTTATCTGAGCAAATATTAGTTCTCCAGGATTCCCTCCATTTAAAAAATTTGGATTAGAACCAACAAATAAATAATCGCCTAGAACATTTGTATATGGCCCTACGTTACCTTCATAAATAGTAGCATCAGATGGCATAGCTCTACTGAAATATCTATCCCCTGGATCTGTAGCAGGCGTTTGACTTGGAGTATGACTATACCCTGACAATTCAGCTTCAAAACTTTGATCGTACAAAGTCGTTTGTCCAAATGATACAAATGAAATAAGGGATAAAAAGGTCGCCAAAAATATCTGGCATAAATTCTTGCATGTAATGCAAGATGTTATAATGTTGCTACTGTTCATGGTAGGTTGATTAATTTACAAAATAATTTAGATCATAGATCCGCCTGCAAAGGTAGATCTATCAACCCCAAAAACTGCATTAAAACACATAAATAATACATTTTAATATATATATATTAATTACATATGAAGTCTTAGCTACAACTGTCTAATAATGAGAGCATAGAATATTAAGTACGTAAATATATTTACCAACCGGAAATTTTCTTGTTCTAAATGTTTGAAAAGCAAAGTTAAGGGAAAACCACTAGTTTTCATTTCGTTCTACTTTTACACAAACTTATTGGATAAGTTTAAATCTATATTCTGTTTCACTATGAAAAATTTCGCCCGCCAACAAGGAAGTCGACGGAAATTGACTTTGGTTAGGACTATTGGGAAAATGTTGCGTCTCTAAGCAAAAAGCACTTCTTTTAGAATAAAGTTGGCCTGACTTTCCTATATCTTTTCCGTTTAGATGATTTGCTGAATAGAACTGAACACCAGGTTCTGTAGTCCATACTTCCATTTCTATTCCAGATAAGTCTCCGCTGACTTTTGCAGCAAAACCGTTTTTTCCCTTTTCATAGTTGTTTAAAACAAAATTATGATCATAGCCTGATCCAATTGCTAATTGTTCATTCTCTTCTGATATATCTATTCCTATTGGTTTTTTCGATGAAAAATCGAATGGAGTCCCATCAACTAAGTTCAACTTACCTGTAGGAATAGTATCTTGATTGACAGGCGTATAGTATTCTGAATTGATCTTAAGAAGATGTTCTAATATTGTCCCCCTTCCTTCTCCATTTAGATTAAAATACGAATGATGCGTAAGGTTAATGATGGTATCTTCAGTAGACCTTGCTTTGTATGTTATTACAAGATCACTACCTTTCAAATCATATGTAACCTGTGTCGTTAATTCTCCTGGATAACCTTCAGCTAGATGTAAGGAAACATGTTCTAGAGTAATCATGTTTGGCTCGTGTTTTATTACTTGCCAAACTTGATTGTGCATTGCTGAAACACCTCCATGTAGGGAATTGGGTGGATTATTTATCGCTAAATTATATTCCTTTTCATTAATCGTAAATCGGCCTTTTGCTATTCTATTTGCATATCGACCCACTGTAGCACCATGATACTGTTCATCAGCATTGAGATAACCATCAAGAGAGTCAAAACCAAGGACTACGTCAACAGGTTTGAAATCCCTGTCCTTGACTACTAAGCTGACTACTCTTGCCCCGTAATTTGTAATGTGACAAGAGATATGATTGTTTGATATAGGGTAAAGGGAGACAGGGCTTCCATCCACTTCGGAAGTAAATCGATTTATATTCATTATCTACAGTTTAGACAACAAATGTAAAGAATGATTTTAGTTAAGATGCGATTTATTAAAAATGACTCCTTTTTTGGCATCATAACCAGGCGAAATGCCTTTATGGATTAAGTATTGCTTATAAGGGTAATCTCTTGTATCAATAATATATGCTTTGCACGCTATTGCATTTGCCAACTCAGCATGTGTATTCTTCCAACAATGAGCTAATTCTGCAGCTGTTGCATTGTAGTTCTTCTTCCACTTCTTACTGATCGTTATTTCGACATTGATTGTACCATTCTCAAAGCTTAGTAGCTTAGAGGACAGTCCTAATCCAACTCGATAGTACATATCCGTCTCGACGAAATGTTTGCGATTTATTTTTTCGATATCCATAGCGAGTATCGAAAATGCAAAAGGTGTGCCAAATGGTTGTTTAGAGCTAGCTTTGCTTCGCTTATTTATAGAATATTGCTTAGTTTTTTGTTTAGTTTATACGTCTCGTAATGAGCTTCATATAGATAACATTTTCATGTAGAAGTAAACAATCACAATTGGATCAACAATAGAGCATAAGCCTAAACAGCTCAGGCGCAGCCTTACTTAATGAGACAATAGTAACAATAAGTAATCATTTCAGACCTTTAAAAAAAGCAATTAAATCTGCTCTTTCCCCATCTGTAAGTTTTGATTCAGGATGAGCAATTTTATATGTCAAAAGCGGCATCCAATTTTTCTCAACAAAGTCAATACATTCATCCAGTTTATGATCTTTCTTCTTTTGAGAGTAGTCGCCCCACGTACTAAAGTTTAAATGTTTCATCCCATTTTCCATATGCCCTTTAATCCACCAAGAGACAGGTGCTACATTTGTGTACCAAGGATATTTTGTATGATGGGAATGACAATCATAACAAGCAACTTTAATATGTTCTGCAATTTGGGCGGATGGATCGTTTATCTCAATAAAATCTTTTGTCATATCTGCTGGAGGATTTGTCTTATCAATCGGAAAAAACTGAGCAACAATCAAGAAAACGGCAAGTGCTATGCCTATATATTTGAGATATTTTTTCATTGTGGTATTTTTAAAAGTCACCTAAAGTCGTGTAAATCTAAGATTTAGGTGAGATGAAAACAGCAGGAAGTCGAAGAAAAAATATATCTAAATAATTTAAGATATAATTACTTGCAAATATTTATATTAATATTACTTTTGCAACGCTTTAAAAATTAAAGCAGTGGGGCCTATAGCTCAGCTGGTTAGAGCACCTGACTCATAATCAGGTGGTCCGGGGTTCGAGTCCCTGTGGGCCCACATAACAAAACCCTTCAAGTCAATAGATTTGGAGGGTTTGTTTGTTTTTGGAGATAGACACCCGAGTTATTACCCGAGTTTATTTATAGCTTAACTATCCTTTTAACTAAGACTTCTCCTTTAACAGTTCGTATTTTAATGAGATATATTCCTTCTGATTGATTAATTAAATCAACGTTTGTTGAATTTCCTCTTTGAACTAGCCTTCCAGAAATATCGTAAATTTCAAATGAAGAAAATATATCTGTACTCAACGATATTGTTAAGAGCCCCGTTGTAGGGTTAGGATATAACGTTACAGACTCTTGATTATCATCAACCGTGTTAGTAGGAATAAAATTTTCACCAATGGTATGAAAAACTGTGTTTGTAATTATTGGATCATTGAAATCAAATATAATAGATGCAAAATTATAAATAGTGCTTTCTAATGGTGTGAGTTCAGATGGTGAGATTTTAAAACTTATCCAGCCATGAGACTCAGCTTCATTTGCAATGCTATCAACAAGAAGAATTTGGGGGAAAGTAAATAATAAAGTTTGACCAACTCTTTCAACTTCCATATCATGGCTTGACCTAAAGCTTCCTAAAGAGCTTAAATCTAATTCTGTGGGCAAAGTGTCAATCACATATACATTGAATGCTGTGTCATTCCCTACGTTATGAAAACGAATTCTATAATTGATCTCAGTATCTGAATAGATATAATGCTTATCTCCGTAACCCTCTGGATAAGCCAACATGTCATTAGGATCATATGATCCAATTATATCATAGCATTCCATATCAACAAAAGGACAGGCATCATCTAAAGGATATTGATTAACATATCCTGTTGAAACAATACCTGAACTAGTAGATGTACAACCTTCAACAGAGACAGAAGGTAAAATAGAACATGGATGACCATCTACTTGATCTACTTCCAACCTAAATGTGCTGCCATTTGCAGGTATAAATAACTCAAGTTCTTCTCCTGATTCTAGTTTAATAAAATCAGATTGATATATAAAGTCATTTTCTATTATTTTATATTGTACAAGGTTCTCCATATCAGTCTCACCAATGTTTTTAATAACAAAAGCTATTTGATTAGAATTACAATCACCTGTAACGTCTAAAGTAGCACCATTCCATACTGAACCCAGTGAACTACAAATATCATTTGGAAATATTTTTGCTTCTATACATTCAGTACTGCCTAGTTCAGCCTCACAATCTGTTGTTACATAAGCTAAAAGAGACCCACATTCTCCAACATTCAAAGTTCCAATATCATATCTAAATAATCCATTCCCTTCATCAATGACACCACTAACATTAAAACTATCAATTATAATGTATGAATCTAGTCTGAATTGTACATACGAATTCAATGAAGGGGATGATCCCCTATTACAATATGTAACTCCCATTTCGTTATTAAAACATCTTCTGAGGAAATCTCTTTTAAGGGATAAGCTTGTGGTAAGTTCTATACAATTAGACATAGGCTGTACCCCAAGATTTTCTATTTGATCGTTATTAGAATTTAAAACAAGAGAATCTTGACATTTAGACCAATTTGTGATTAGATCAAGATATGAAATTTTATAAACACCGAGTTGGCAAGTTAAATGATACTCACCGAATGAATTGGTTCTAGTATAATATTCATTTTCATCATTACTAAGTTTAATAAGACTATTTGCAATAGGAGAAGATTCGTTTAGGTAATCACAACTACCATTAGTGTTAGTAAAAAGAGTGCCTGTCAAGTTGACTTTGTAATCAACTAAAGAAAATTTCTTGCTTGTTAGTGTTAAAGCTGGAAACAACGGGTTGACCCACTCGACATACCAAATTGAACCTTGTTGTAAATCATCGATCTTTAATAGATTTACATCTGTTGTTGAATATAGTTCATTGTTCTTATACCAAGTGTAAGTTGAGCCTTGAACGTCATTATCAACGTTAAGTTTGATAACTATTTCATTCATTAAAAGTTCAAGATCAAAGTTTAATGGTATTGAATCCATATTACTATAACGAACACTATTGATTGAATTAAATTCTATATTTTCAAGATCTTCAAAGGTCAGAATGTTATACTCGAGATTAATCGAGTTAATGTTAGATAAAGTAGGTTCTATTGAATCAAATTTATTGCCAGACAACAGAACATTATTTAATAAAGGCAATTGGTTAAAATTTGGTATTGCTCCTGTTAGCTCGTTATTGCTTAATCCTAATGTTTTCAAAGAGGCTTGCGTAAAATTGGGAATGGGACCAAAAAAGAGATTATTTTGAAGGTCAATACTCTGCAACTGTTCCAAGTTGTCAAAGAAGTCTAAGGTGCCTACAATCTTATTAGAACTGTAATTAATTTGTTCAACAGAAGGTAAATTAATTATTGGATCTACAGATGTAAGGTTGTTTTTACTCAAATTGATAATTTTTAGATTTTCTAGATTAAAGGATGGTATTGAACCAACAAAACCATTAGATCTCAAATTCAAGTCTTCTAATAGCTGATTGTTTTTAAAGTCAGGTATATTACCAGATAAATTGTTTTCTCGACAATAAAGAGTCTTTAGATAAGGATGGAATTCAAAAGTAGGAAGTGCCCCACTAAAGTTATTTTTATAAAATGTTACTGTTTCAAGTTTAATGTTAGCACTAAAATCAGGGATAGTCCCAGTTAATGAACAATTAAGAGACAAATAATTCATATTCGTGTGAGATGACAAATCTGGAATTGACCCCACTATACCTTGTTGACTGATTCTTAGTCTAACGAGATTTAAACTACTAAAGGAAGGAATATTTCCAATTATATTTTCATTGCCAATTATGTTAATTGATGTCAATGAAGTAGAATTGAACGTCGGAATTTGCCCAGAAAAACCAATTCCACATAAAGTTATTTGATTTAGTTTAGGACAATTGCTAAAATCAGGAATTACACCTACGATTAAAGGAGAGCCACTAATTCTAAAAATTCTTAGATTAGGTAAAAAATCAAAATTAGGCACTTCTCCAGTCAACCCTGGATTACCCCAATTGCAAAAGTCATCTCCGAAGCGAAGTGATGTTAATTCAGGCATATCAAAATTAGGTATATTTCCTGTCACTCCAGTTGCCTGAATACTTAAAATAGTTAATTTTTGATGATTGTAACTTGGGATTTCTCCTATAATATTAGGAATATTATTAATAGAAAACAATGTACATTCAGGTACTCCGTCTAAAGATGGGAGCTGACCTTCAAGGTTTACACATTTAAAAATTTGTATATTTGAGAGATTATTATGAACAAAATTAGGTATCTCCCCACTAATCCCTAGTTCATTAAGGACTAAAGTCTTTAATGAGGGAAATCCACTAATATTTAAAAAATCTCCTGTAACTTTAGGGTTCTTATAGATAGCAAATGTCTCCAAATAGCTCAAATTAATTATAGGAAATTCGCCTGTCAAATTTTTTGTTTGAAGAACAATAAACAAAACACACCCATCATCATTTAAAGTTATTCCTTCCCATGTACTCATATTAGAAGTTAAATCCCATTTGTCACTCCAATTTGGACCATCTAATTCATTATAAAATTTCACTAACTCCAAAGAATCAGCTGTGCGATCACATTGGCTGAAGGAATAAGTAGAAATTAGAAGGCAGATTAATGTAAATAAGTTTTTCATGGTTTACTATTTTATTATTAAAAAAAAAGTCCTTTCTGATCAATTTTTCTATCTCAATATATGAGATTTATAGCGTCCAAGCATACCTGACGGCCGACCAAAGGAAGGCTGATCTGATCATGCAGTGCTATCTCTAGCGCTTTTCTTTTTCTATTGATCAGCTTATATCTAAAACTCAAATTTGCTTTATATTTTTATTCTTTAGGTTTATAGTAATCCATGCAGAATCCGTTCATCTCACTTATTATTGATACTTGTTGTTTATAGTTACCTTTTGCTTCACTCAGTTCAATTACAAAGAGCTTCTGAACTTCAACAAATAATTCAACATCATATTTATTTATAAACTCAAGATCAGAAATACTATTTGTACTTAGACTTGTAATATCCATCAATAATTTCCCCGATAAAACTATTTGCCTTTCTTTCGTGGACAATTGATTTTCATAAAGCTCTTCCTTAGTAGGTTGACTCGCCTCACTACTTTTAAACAGCTTGAGGATTTTGTTTAATATACCCATTTTCTATTAATATTACTTAACTAACATTTATTTTTTTTACAACTGTATTTTTGTTTCTCCCTCGTTAGAGATATCGTATGATTATATGCCGGTCTCTCCGACGTATGAGGATATGCGACCATATATAGTGTAATGTGCTTTACTCTTCTTCAGTTATTAAACCATAATCGAGCATTTCTGCATGAACACTTGTTAATTCCATATTTAACTGATCTAAATACTCTTTACAAATATGATAGTACAAATCAGATTTATTATCTTCTAATTCAAAGCAAATTTTGCTAGTTTTCAATTCCTGTAGAAGTACATTGAAAGCTGATTTTACATTATTTGGATTATCATCTGTTAGGACAATCTCCAAATCTCTATCATTCAAGTGAAGAATCAAAGATGTTTTAGCATCTTCCCTTCTAATCGTAGCTTTTTTAAGTTCCATATATTTTTCCTCTTTCTCCAAAGGCTTCCTCGCCTCCTTCTAGTGTTTTCATGCTAATTTTTTTCCAATCAAGTTCTGTGTTTTTGCCGTAAATACATTTCAATTTATTTGAAAATGGATTTCCAGTAAGCGTAGAATACAGACCTAAATCATGAGCTCGATAAATTGAGTTGTATGGTAGTGTCCTCACCGCAATATTTGCATCATGAGTAGCAATAATCACTCTAAGACCCAATGATGCCTTTTCTTTCAACAATGGAACAATAACATCATTTATGTAATCATTTCCTAAACTCTTCTCGGGCTCATCTATTAAGTATATTTCTTTTTCTTTCTTCAGCTCTTGATGTAAAAGAACCATTGAGGATTCGCCATTTGAAGGTTTGTATAATAGGGTATTAAGTGTAAAGTGCCTACTAAATAAGAGAAGATCCAGTATGGATTCAATTGTCTCAATACCTTCAATTTCATTTAGCTCGGCAATTTTATTGAATAACTGAGTTGAGTATATGTGTTTAGAAATTGAGAGTATGACTTTCGAAAATTCTTTTTGAGGTGACTTTTTAACGCTTTTAAAAGGACTATAATTACTATCAACAATTTTACCATCTTGAATTTTCAAATTAGTTTGACAATACAAGTCCCCTTTGTCCCCTAAAGAACCAGCATATTCAAGTTGAGGTTCAATTGCTTTCAAAGTGTTATCAATTACTCTTCTTACAGCTAAATCTACTTTTATACGATTTCTAGCATATTCCGCAAATCCAGTTTTAAGAGGCTTTTGAGGTTGCCCAGTTTTCTTTGCTATTTCTTCTTGAAACTTCTCGACTATCCTATTAACTAAAATTATGCTATTATTTTCTGCAAATTCTTTATCAGTTGATTCAACAAGCTGGTCTAATATTTTTGAAAGAAGTTCTTTAAGTTCATCAATCAGATTTGTATCAATTCTCTTTGAAACTGTTTGGTCATCATATATATAATTAACGAAAGTAGTAAACTCTTCAAGAATTTTGCTAATCTCATTTAGATTTCGCTTTGACTGACTTTCATCAAGTCTTCCAATATCCTTTAACTTTAATTCTTGAGAAATTTTATTCGACTCTTGTGATGAAAAATGAAGTCTATATTTTGAAATACTAGTAACCTCTTCTTCAGTTATTCCTTTAATAAATTCTATTTCATCCTCGCAGTCATAAATATCGAACTCACTTAGTTCAACTTCAAGATGATTTCCTTTAAGGTCAAATGCATCTTTTAAATGTAAATCATTGGATTTGTATACTTCCGTTTTATGTCCAATAGAATTATAATACCTTGAAAGAGCTTCTAGAATTTCAGTTTTGCCAGTCCCTTTAGATCCAAAAATTATATTTATGTCATTATATACATCAATTATGATTTTATCAGCAACTGAAAAAGGAACTAACTCGATAGACTCTTTGACTTTTTGATCTAAAATAGTATTTATCGTAGCTTCGTCTTTCTCTAACAATAAACAGAATTGTTCGAATGATTCTACAGGAAGTCGCAAGTCTGGAAGGTCATCAGAATCAAGTAAATAATCATTCCAATCTTGCACGTCGGAACCGTAAATGGAATTATGTCCATGACTTATATATATACCAGCTGAAATTGAGTTGGTTGCTTCTTTTAGGATTCTTTTAGGGTTTGAAATTAAGGTAGATAATAGTTCTATATCTTCATCACTTAAATTTGGTCTCTTAACATTGTAGTGTGCAATGTAGATGCAATCTAAATCTTGAAAATTTTCTACAATTTCGTTTATAGTAATTGTGAATTTATCTGGATTTTCTATTCCACTAAGATTTTTAACAATCAAATCAAATTCTTCAACCTGTATCGGATTTGAGATTACAATTAAATGAGCTCTGTAGCCATTTTCCATAACATCTAGTTCCACTCCAGGCCATAGATCACAGTGACCATTTACCTCTTTTGTTAGTTCTTCAAATTGTGATTTGTCAAATAAATTGTGGTTTGTAATAGCCATTATTTTGACATCCGTATTTCTAACTATTTCCCCAAAATCCGACGACTCTATGTTTCTTGTAAGAGCATCTCCAGATTTCACTTTTCTTGTATGCGTATGAATGTCTATTTTCATCTATTTTAAATTCTTATTGCACATACACTTGTGTGTATGTGGAATTCCAAGATATGCAACTTCCACATATATCAGTTATGTGAATAACACATACCAACTGATAATCAATGAATTATAGAAAATCCCAATTTAATAAGTTACCCGTGTATAAACGAGTACTATCTGAATAAATACGGTTATCGTTACAATTGATCAAAACACTTTATCATTCTAAAAGTAATAGAAATTATAGATACAAAGCTATTATTTGATATAATATTTAATCAAAATCCTTTATTCATCTAAAACTTCTTACTTCATTGAAATTAGCAAACATAAGATGTGCTCCAAAAGATTAGCTTCTGAATGTGATTTTAGGCTAGGGTTAAAGCTAAACGATCAAATATTACAATAGGAACTCTAAACAAAATTTGTAATACTTTAGAAAGCTCTCCCAATTGCTTTTTTATCATCTTGATTTTATGAATGTTTGAAATTTATTAAGGTACTTAAAACTTGGAGCGTCCTAAAAAAGAGATATTTGGTATTTTGATGATACCTCTCCCCTTTTATAACGCTCCCAAAGTCTTTAAGACTGTCATTTTAAAGCCCTCTGAGAGCATTAGTTTCAGTGATTCACACTCAGTACTCACAAGGAAAAAGAGTTGTTGTACATGATCTATCAGCTTCAGTGATGACGTATATTTTCTCTTCTATTATTCCTAATTCTTCAGGTATTAAATACATTGAGAAAACTCTACTACCATCTCTGATAGCTAGTACATTAGCATCATGATCTTCTTTACAAACAGCACCAAAATCATGATTCAAATGCTTTTCGACTGATTCAATAATAAATAGTCGGAATTCTAAATTAGTAGACATAGCATTAGCTATGGAGGCAGTAGTCACTACCTGACCTAGTGTAAGCATAAATAATTAATTTAATAGTGAAATAAAAAGGGAGAACTGTTATAGCTCTCCCAAGAATGAAATAATAGTAGCTGATCTATCAGCCTCAGTTATAATAGATAATTGACATCCGAAGTGTATTGAATTTTCAAACTCAATAGTATACATAGATGTAACTATTCCACTACTCACATAGCCTACAAAAGATCTTATCTGATTAGTCAAATCAACCTCACCAAAATCACCTGAGAGGTGTCTTGTGTGAGCGTACTTGATTAAAGGAAACAGAAAGAGATCTAGGGTAATTGACTCTGATATTTGAGGAGAGAGAACAACTCTATTAACTACAAAATCATGTGACATAATAGTAGTTAATGTTAGTCTTATGGTAAACAGAGATTGCCTTATCGAAAACCTGTAGGCAACCAATTTTCAGGGTGGCATTTTGTCAAGATTGAGAGAATCATTCAAAATAGAGCTATCTCTCATCTACTTGATCTTTACTAAATGAATGTGGGTGGAATAAATTTGGTGGAAGGTTTTTTATTTTAGAACAGTTTAATAGTTATACAACTTTGATACATTTTATTATTTTTGTTTCATAATCTCAACACACATGCGAAAATTTTTATTTTTATTTTTATTATTTATTTTAGTTCAGAATGTCCTTCAAGCACAAGTAGATGGTGTAGATTTTTTAATTGAATACAATGATTCTATTAGTCTTTATGATTGTAAAATAGTAATTCAAGAAGGAAATGCGTTTAGTCTTATGGATAGAGCTCAATCCAATTCTACATTCACAATAGTAGTTCCGGCTGGCAGGGTTTTAACAGTACAAAAATCTTATGAACCTAAGGCTTACTCAGCCCCATTAACTCCTATAGAATGGGCAATTCATAACTCAATGGATGGTCCACCAATCACTCCTGAGTTAAAATATGTAAGTATAACACCGGGTATAGGCCAATTGTATGTTTATAACAACCTTTATGAAGGAGATACAATAACAATTTTTTCTGTTTATTCAGATGTAGAACCATGTGAAAATAGAGTACGATTATTTGAGAATGGAAGTGATCCAACCTCTGTTGACATGCCTGATTTAATTGACTATACAAATGGTTTCACATTTGGGAATTTAGATCTAGTTTATCATGCAAATCTAGTAACAGTTTATGAACCTTCCTGTAATTGTGATCCTGTTAATGACTCATTAGAGATGGTAAAGTTTTTTAATAATTTCAATGGACCTAATTGGGAAAATCCTTGGGATCTTGAAAAACCAATTGAAGATTGGATTGATAGTGATTTCAGAGGTATAGAGAAAAACGATCTAGGTTGTATTGTTGAAATTGTATTGCCAATTATATCAGACCCTAATTTTGATGGAGAATTATATGATTTTGATTTTCCTTTTTTGGAAAAACTTCAATTTGGAGAGTTTACCCAGGGTGTTTCTGGGAATCTAATTGATTTTGAGAAATTGCCTAAACTGCAAAGTCTAAGAATTGCCTCTGATAGTATTTATAGCACTATTCCAAACTATCAAAATTTACCAAATCTTACCGATCTAGACTTAAGAGGTAAAAATATCACAGGACAAATTCCTGATTTTAATTTCATGCTAAATTTACAAAATTTTTGTATAGAAGATTGTAATTTGGTTGGTGCTGTACCAAGTTTTGAAGCACAAAATAATTTCTGTTGTTTATCCCTCTATAACACTGAGATAGACTCAGTAACTTCACCAATAGAAGGTGGTGCGTTTTTTGTTCCAAGAAATAGATTCACGTTTTCGGATATTAGTATGTTTATAAGATATGCTGAGAATGATTACTTCTATCATGATCAAAAAGATATACCTGCAAGATATACATACATTTCAGATACCTTAGATTTCAAATACGATGAAGAGATTGATTCTTGTACTTACTATTTGTATGAAAATTATGAATTAATAGACTCTAGTAATAATTCAGATTTTATCATTGACTTTGAGATAGATAATTTAGACACTTTTCATGTTGAATGGATAAGTGCTAAATTTGATGATGTTTATCCACCAGATATAGAAAGATTAAGGTTAAAGAGTTCACGATTTATTCTCAGTGATATAGTTTCAATTTTGGAAAGTAACGTCGATAAAAATAATATTAAAGTCTTCCCGAACCCATCAAGTGACTTAATAAATATTGAATTAAACTATGATGAAATAGAAAAATTGATTCTTACAGATTTTCAAGGTCAAATGGTTTTTACTTCTTCTCAGTCAGTTAATAATGTAGCACAACTTCCTAAAGGAATATATTTACTCAATATTATTGGTAAATCAGGTAGATGTTATCATTCAAAAGTTGTTGTTAAATGATTTTAACCTTAAGTACATCAAACCAGAATTAAAAATCAATGTTCAATTCCATTGATAAAATTTTATTGACTCAACCAGCGGGCAACAGCGGGCGCACTTAAACTAGAGGGTGTAAAAGGAGCTGCAAGCTACTGACAGACTCGAACGGTGCTAAGAGGAAGTGAGATAGTGACAGCCAGAAGACGATTGAAGAGAGGAGACTGGTGAAACGTATTGAATGACGAGTGGATAGCCTTTGAGAGGAGAGAACGACCAAAAAACTTTGCCATTGAAGAGCAACCACGAGAGGTGGTAATAGCTTAAGCAAAAGCTTTGAAGGGCGTGAGGTGCAAGTGCACTAGCTGCCCGCCTTATACGAAGTAGCGGTAGGATTCTGGCTTTTATAGCCGTAGGGAATGGATCAGGCGCAGAACAGGTTGAGGAAGGAGCAAAGTAGCTGCTTGAGAGCTATTTTAAGAGGTTCTGAGGACACTTTAATGAAGACCAAAGAAAACCTGAGCAAGCTTGAGAAAAGAGCATAGGTGCTGCTGAATGAACTTGCGTGAGTTTTACTCAGAGCATAGTGATTGAAGCAATAAATGCAAGAATACTAGGATAGCTACGGGTGAGGAATGAGTGAAGCAAAACAAGTAAAGTGACAAAGGGGTTGAAGGGGAAGTATGAGCCTTTAACTTCTGTGAGTACTGGACTGAATGGAGCGTAGTATAATGAAGGAAGCACCTCTGGCGATTTAGTTGTTGCAATTGAAATGACGAACGCCTTATCACAGTTGAAAAATAAACAGATAAATATTCAAAGTAAATACAAAATCATAAACCTGATAGTATAATAAATTTATATTATAAACCCACCACTCTCTTCAATTCCTGAAATATCCTTACCATCGCCCAAGTATCTAGTTCGCAATATTCTAGTAATGCTCTATATTTCGATTCTTTAACTTCATCGGGCGTATCACCAAATATCAAATTCTCATATTCCACAACTGCCTCAGTACCATTAGAAACTTCAAGTCCTTCATAGCTTAATTCTGGACACATAACTGGCAATACATCTTTAATAGAATAACTACCTTTAAAGTCATTATGAAGATATTCCATTTTTCTAAAGACATCCATCAAATCATACATTCTTTCGTTGAGGCTTAACAGGAATAGTTCAAGATCAGGATTTACTTTTGCAAGATCCTTATGGCATTTACCTTCGAAACCTTTATTCCATACAATAACACTGCCTTCATCTCCAATATCTGCACGTAATTTGTAAGCAACTATATTTACTGGCGTTGACTTATCTTTATGGATATATTCTTTATGACTTGTATTACCTGATTCTTCCACTATATGAAGAGAATATTGAAAGACTGTTTGTTGGTAAGGGTAGGTGTTTTCAAACTTTGGAATACCACAAGCTAAAGTCTCGTAATCTAAGAAATACAGTGGATATTGTAAGCCTTCAAATTGATCGATAATTGTCTTTTTGTCTATATGTACCTCTCCTGTTCTTGTTACGTAAGTTTGGAGAGTATGTTTGTCATTTAGCTTTATTCCATCTGGTATATTCTCTATTTCATAATGATTTTCATCTACCAACGATCTGAGCATTTTTTTTGATGTTCCTATCGCTCGCAAATCATAAATACTATAGGTTGGAATCTTTGGATAGAGGAAATTGAAAACTCTACAGTGTCGTGACCTTCCTTTGTATTTGCACGAACATTCTATGGGGTTATTACTATTTAATAATGCCTTTGCTGTTTCAATATCTGCATTTACTTTTTGTTCGAGCTCTATACAATCTGTTGTTATTTCTGTTGCATTAAAAATCTCTTTGGGATCTATATCACCATTTTTATAAAAATCTCTATTCAGCTCTAGTAAATACACGTTAACGACTTTCAATCCAGCCTTTTCAAGTACGATTCTTTGGAATGCTGCATCAAGTATGTGTTGTTTAGACTTTTTTTCTTTATCCGTGCTTGACTTCACTTCTACAATATCCCAACCACCAAATAAGTCATTCCAAATAAGAATGTCACAACTTGCGAATAGATCATCAGCTATAAAACTTGCTTGAAAGAATTCCTTTGTTCCTCCCTTTATAAATTTCAGAGTTGTTTTCGAAGCATCCATTATTTTACCTGAAATAAGTGTAGCGTTGAGATACAGATTTCGAGCAAACACCTCTACATCGTTTCCTTGTGATTTTAACCTATCAGCAAATGCATCTTCTTTCTCTTCCGCTAATACAGTTTTATTATTTTTCCAGAACCAAAAAAATGAAGGGCATTCAAGGTATTTTATGTAGTCCGATTTAGAAATTATTTCCATAGCTACTGTATTGAGTCTTCTTTACCACTATTAAACATTTTATATTTAACTATATCGTCTTCATTGTAATAGAAACCTCGACCTTTCTTGATTGCCCTTAAAACACCTTGTTCTCTAAGGTGCATTAACTTACAATCTGAAATATTGAGTAAATATTTGGTTTTCTTTGAACTACATTTATACAATTTACTAATCAGTTTTATTAAGCATTTTTTGGGTTTAATTTGAAAACAAATCGTCTATATATTCATCTAGAGAAATTGCAATTGAATTTTTATATTTTCTTAAATACCTTTTAATGGATTTGTCCTCTGTTTTGTTATTTATTTCTGCCTTTACGAATGAGCAGATTAATAACCTAATTGATCGTATTTTCTTATTATCATATGGACTCGTATTTTCAGATTCTAATTGGGCAATAAACTGTTTATAGAAACTATGATTGATGTTGATTTCAATTAAAACTTTAGTGCCATATACTTGATAATCATAAAGTACAGTGTCTCCAAGATTAGAATAAACAAAAATATATGTATCACTAATTGAAAAAGCCCAATCCACTCTTGACCAAATTTCCTCATCTTTTAAATCTTTATCTTTCTTTAACCCAATCGTATAGTTCTTTTCTATCTTTATCTGTTGTTACCTCCTCAGAGTTTGGTTCATCATCAGGCTCTGTAGGTCCTAATGGAGGAGTGTGAGTTATATTAGGATCTTCTGACTTAGGTGCGTTAGGGTCAGGGTCAGGGGTATATTTACCCCATTGTTCAGATATGTCCTTCATCATAGAATCTATGTTTGAAGATACCGTTTCAGAAATGAATTTTAAAATTTCATGGTCGTCATGTTCGTCACTTCCATCTAAAGATTTAATATTAGAGGCTTGTTGTTTCTTATTATCAATACCAATAATAGAATCAAGATCTGCATTTGTTCTAATTTCTACCGACCACCATCTATAAATTTCTTTTAAGCCTTCAGGTAAAAAACCATAATCTCCACAATCAATCTCTCTATTGGCTCTAATGATAGAGATATTATCATAACCTCTACTTCCTTTTATTTTTCGTTTTTTATAAAGATCTGCAAAGTTCTTTTCAGCTTTTCCACCGCCTCCACCATCTCTAAATCTTTCTTTAGGTTTCACAAAAGAGAATAGTATTTCAATTTCCGCTTCATGATCTTCTATTTCGTTTTTATCATTTACAGATTCTATTATAAATTTCTTACTTGCTTTTGCATGTAATTTATTAGTGGGGTGATTGTGTTTTTTAAATTCATGGTTCATTATAGTTTCTTCCATAAGAAACAAGGGGTCAAAAGGCAAAATTTTGAGTCTTGATAAGGCTGTATTTATACCATATTCCTTGCCATTGAAATCATAGACCTGAATGTTTATTTCAGTTTTAATCTCTTTGTCTTTTTCTTCAAAACCATTGAGATAATATCTAAAAATTCTACTTATTAGTTTTTCAGTATTTTCAATTAAAAGTCTTGTGGTTTTGGGGCTAATTTTATTAGGCTTAACCCACCGTACTATTGTGCCACTTTTAGGTAGTTTAAGTTTGGTTTTAGTTATCAAAGGAATGTTGGCGATATCAACTTTTTCTATTTCTGGAAGAAATGGCTCTTGTGATTCAAATATTTCATCTAAATCAATATAATTATATAGTATCGTATCGTCTTTAGAAGTGTAAACCTCTACTCTCTTTGTTTGAGATATTGAAGAATTTGGTAATCCTTGACCGTATTTACCTAAACCCTGTTTTGCCCCTCCTCTTGTACCGCTATTCATCATAAGAGCTTTTGAAAACTCATATTGATCCATTCCAAGACCGTTATCAATGATTAGTATTTCAGAAATACTAGATGATACTGTTGTATCATTAATAATCACTACGTCTATTTTTGTTGCTTCTGCCTGTATGCTGTTGTCTATTATTTCAGCAATAGCGTACACAGAATTTTTATACCCGTTATTTTGTAAATCTAAAATATTGTCTGTACCCATTAATGGGCGTCTATTTATTTTGCTTGTCATTAGTTCCAGTAGTCATTAAACGAATTAAACAATTCATCATAGTCACCATGATTTAAATTGTCTTTAATAGTATATAGAGTATTCTTTTTATTTCCTTTTCCATTTCTTGGCCCTCGTAAAATCCTTCCAACCATTTGAGAATACATAACAATAGATTCAACGGGTCGAGCTATAATACACACATTCGTTTTAGGGGCATCAAAACCAGTTGTTAATACACCATAGTTTAGTAAAACATTTAGTTCTCCGTTTTTAAAACTATCAATAATAGAGCCCCTATTGGTTGTGTTTGCGTCAATCACATCAGATACAATGCCATTAACTTTTAAAGTATTTTTTAAAATTAGATTATGGTCAGTTCCGCAAGTAAAAACAAGGATTTTATGATTTTTTTCAATATGATTTTTAATTATAGTGATTATAGTATGGTTTCTTTTGGCATCAGCAGCTAGTTGATTTAAGGTTTTACTTTCAAATTTTATTTTACCAAATGAATCAGTTGTCACTCCTTCTAATATGACAGTTTTAGATTCAATATCATTACGATTAATCTCAGCTAGGAATTCTCGTTCTACGAGAAACGAAATAGGTTTTTCAATTTCACTATACATTGCATCTAACAATGATATTTTATTATTGTTATAGTAGTTTGATAAATTGTTTGTCCTTAAATTATTTGAGGAGCCTGATCCAGGTGTTGCTGTCAATCCTATTAAGTTGACGCTTTTATTTTCAACAAAGAAGTCTAATGCCTTAACCCATTCTGACGCTACAGATCTGTGAGCTTCATCTACGATGACTAAATAATTGTCATTTCTAATAGATTCCCATAATGGAGTTTGGTAGTTGAGTAATAATTTTTGAATAGAAGTAAATATTATCGCAGGCTTATTAACTATATCTTCATTTAAATCATTAGTGCCATAATAATTACCAAAGGATAAATCTGCAGTACCTTTTAAGTTATATAGTTCTTGAACAGTTCTAAAAGCTTGCTCGCAAAGCTCTGAAGATTGAGCAACCCAAATAATTTTCATTCTTTCATTTAGAAGAGAAGCGGCTGAGCTAAACCTTATGAAATCTATAATTATCTCAGTAGCTGTTCTTGTCTTTCCAGAACCAGTTGGCATATGTATAAGAAATTTTTTCTTTTCTTGGCTGAACATCATATTTATCACCTTCCGTCTTATTCTTTCTTGAAAATCATGCAATTTATAACCGCAATCAGATTGCAATTCTAAAACTGGGCTTTCGAAAGTGTCTTTAATAATTTCTAGTTCATAATATTTAACTAGACAGTTTCTTGAATCCTTATCTGAAATGGTTAATACGTCTTTATGATAATAAGCGCTAATTATTTCATTGAATTTATCTTTTGAAAATAATTTCAAATGTTTAATTATATTATTTTTTGAATGAATTATTGATTTAAAATCTGACACTACGAGATTATTATAATCTAATTCATCATCTATGAATTCTTCATAGTAATTTGTAATCCCATTAATGTAAGTGTTTTTTAAATACTCTCTCTTTTTTCCTATTGGAATAGAATTGATGAGATCTTCAATGGTTATTTTTTCAGTCATTTATTTTAACTTTGAGCACTAATTCCGATTACTCTTCTGGAGATAAATTATATCTGAACTCCTACATTTCTTGTGTGTCCAATCAAGTCTTATTATTACATAAAATTATTTTGCTCACAACTAAATTTAGTATCTAATTAAATAACAACGATAATAATTCCAATATACCGCAATATTCAAACATTTGAGGAATTACACTTTTGAAATTGAGAATTAATAACAATATCCTTCCTCTATTGCTATTATCATTAATCGTTTAAATTAAAAACATATAAGCTATGCTTCGCCCTTGAAGCCTGTGTATTAAAAAATCTTATGATGTATTTCTAAAAGATTACTGTTGTCATCTTCTATGCTAATAATTATTCATAGTTATTTTCGTATTTGATCAAATCGGACCCTCTTGGGTATTTCTTAGTAATTGTAATATTATCATAGAAGTAAGTTACCCATGATGTTAAGATGTTAACGATCAATCTCTGCTTCAATTCCCAAGATCTTGGAGCTGGTACTTCAGTACAATTATCCTGTATCCATCTT
The DNA here is from genome assembly GCA_963975265.1 of uncultured Saprospirales bacterium. Classification (GTDB taxonomy): domain Bacteria; phylum Bacteroidota; class Bacteroidia; order Chitinophagales; family Saprospiraceae; genus CAJXUU01. The sequence goes on along the minus strand of CAXBGT010000021.1, from coordinate 21,639 downwards.
ACAACTGCACCATACCTCAGTGTTTTTTCTTCTTCCAATAATTGCACAAATGAAGTAATGAATGGATGAAATTTAAAACTTTGTTCTAAACTTTCCATAAATGATTCTATATTTTGATGGTTGTCAAATACTTCATAAAGAGCCAAATCGTGAGAGACAGCATTCATCTCTTCTTGATTCACTTCCCTTTCCTTGGAATAAACTTCATACAAAAGAACAGGGTCACTGCACATAGGCAACGATGTGATCAGGAAGTCTTTATCTAGGTGAGTTGGTTCTATTAAATTTATATCATCTCTATTAGCGTTTTTTATGGCAAGCATATCGTGTAATTGATCTACCCAGTCCGCCGTAACTAATTGTGATTCTTGTTTGATCCTATCCAGTATGATTCTTGATTCTAAGTCTATCTGTTTTACAGAAGTGTTTATCTCCCAATTAGAGTTCTTTTTATTTTGCATGCCTCGGCTTGTAAAGTTAGCTGACCCTAATATACAATCTCCATTCTTTGCAACGATGCACTTGGCATGTAAATTTTTATTTCGATATAGATGTATACCATACTCTCTACAAACGTCAAAAACCTCTAAATCAGACGCTCCAATAATAAGATCCTGACCATCCCATCTTACAATAACAGTTGTTATATTATTGTCAACTTGTTCAAGAAGCCTACGCAAAAACTTACTCTTGATATACGCAGAGTAGATAACTTGCTCTTCATGAGTATTTATAAACTCCTTTAGAGTTGATAATAAGTCCTGTTTATTTGATAGTAATCTGCTCATATTAAATAAAACATGCAGCACATCCTTTACCTTCCTCTTCTTCCCAATCGACTTCCCATTCGTCGGCGGTAGTATCAGTAAGTATGTCTACTAGGTTTGGTGATTGGAATCGCGCTTTTTTTCTTTTAATTCTTGTGTAATGTTCTCTTTTGATGGACTCTCTACGGTCTTCAGAACTTAAATCTTTTAGTGTCTCTCCCTGTTGCCAAGTAAATCCTTCTTTTTCATAGTTCATCGCTTGAGTATATAACTTGGGGTGATTTTCAAATAACCAGACCCATTCTATTTTTTGCTGAAAAAAGCAAAAGAAACAACCTGATCTACTTCTTGAATAATACCCCGTTTTCATATCTCCATCTATTTCTACATGGTATTCCTTTTTATTATAATATGCAGGTATTCCAACACCAGAATTTTCTAATATCCTAAAAATATCATCTCTGACAAGAATATCACTATTATCAACGAGGGGAAAATCATCACACGTCGACAAAGGGTATGCGGTAGTTTTAAGATATGCAAATACAACCTGATTGAAATCCACTATACTATGATCTAAAATAGAGTCCAATTTTGTATCCAACGTAAAATTGGGGGATATGTCGGCTTCTAGGATCTTCAAGCCTCTGTCCTTTGATTTAGATGTTGCCATCTCCTTATATAGGTTGACAATGAAGTCCTTATTACTGTTTTTTAAGACATTTTTTACTACGTCTACACTCCATATGTTTTTTCTAAATGGAAATATAGACTGAACGTTTGGCTTTTTGGAGATATAGCCCTCTCTGAATTCATCACCTCTAATTCCAACATACGAAACAATAGGTTGGTCACCTGCAATATATTTTTCAAAGGGGGCTAGCTTTAAACTTTTGGTGCACCATCTAGACATTGTTGAAGGTAGATATCCACCATACATATTCAAAAAATGATCAAAAGGATTTAAGTCTTCATTTTCAACAGCATTAAGTACTTTAATTGACTTGCCTAGATATATTTCCAAATTCTTTATCAATTGATAAGTCTCATCTAACTCCTTGCCTGTGTCACATGAATAGTATTCTATATCCAATGATGGGTATGCATCATTTAGATAGATCGCTAAAGCGGCACTATCCTTACCTCCCGAAATCCCCAATACATGTTTCACTCTATTATTCATCATTCAATTCTTTCAATGTTTGAATTAAAAGTCCTTCTATAACTTTTGGGTCTTTAATAGATTTTAAAAACTTTCTTAAACTTTCTTTCTGAGTATTAACATCAGCTATTTGCTTTTTATTTAATATTAATTGTCTTTCTGATGTTTTACCATCTGAGGCATAAATATTGATTTTAAGAGCTTTTTCATTTTCATGATCAATATTTGTCCCTGAGATATCTAGCAGATTATCTAAATCTTCTAATTGTTTAGAAGCAGAATGATACAAAGCTACCTCATCTTGGTCATCAAGATCAATAAGAGCCTTCCCGTAGAAACCTTGAGCTAGACTGTTGAAATATGCATTTTCATCTGGAATTTGAGATGACATCCTCTTTATTAAAGATGTTTTCTTCTTATCTAGTAAGAATGGCTTTATTTGAGAATATCTGGCTATCAGTTGATTTCTAAGAGTCACAAAGTCACCTTCTTTTAATTGAAATATTCCACTGAGACGCTCCTTAAATCTGTCTTTTATACGTTGGTCCGATGTTCTTAATTCCTTAATTGCGATCGAAACTTTATCGATAAATTCAGATAGCTCACTCCCATTTTTTGTTAACACTGAAACATTAAGATCAAATGCTTGAGGAATATCTTCAAAGAAGGTCTTTTCCAGTTCTTTAGCATTCAATAAGACCTCTCGAAGTTTTATTGCTTGTTGACTTAAATGAGATGTGTCATGTTTGGCAAACTTGGAAAGTCCTTTATAGAAAACCAGAAATGGTCTAGCAATTTCTTGAAAACCACGATTAGTAATAGTCTCCTTGTTATCAATATCTATAAGCTTTCGATAGTTATTAAACAGATCCAGCTTCACTCCTTCGACCTCAATAGCCTTGATGGTTATTACTTTAGATTTTTTAAGCAGTATCTCACAGATCTCTTTTGAAAAAGATGGTTGATAAATTCCATCATAATAAAGAGCATAGTCCTCCCTTTTAATAAACAAAAAAGTAGCAACCCAAAATTCCAGAAAACCTTCTTTTAGTCCAAAAGGTTTTAGACGAAGCATATTGAGTAACTCTTCAATTTTTCTTGGATTAGATTTTGACCCCTCAATGTATTCTTCACATTTACTCCATATTTTAGCATAGCTGAAATCAGTAGGGTCTTGGAAGGTGGCAGATAGGCTATCTGAAGAAAAATGAATTCCACTTTTTGCTAAAAGAGTATTATATATAGTCCTCTCTGGTGGCACTTTCGAGCCTTCAAATCCAAGTTCAGGTTTATTCCAATTAGTAATTAAAGATTGTATATATTGTCTTTTTGCACCATGAATTGATCCAGATAGTTTTGATTTATTGACCATTTCATTTCTAAAACTAGGAACATGGCTATAAACACTTTCACTGATTATAGATAACGTTTTATTAAGCTCTCGTAAATTACTAATGCTCACAATTTCACCTTGATAGCTCCATGTTGCTTTATTAGAATATATTCCCCCATAAAATTCGAAATTGAGCCGTCTTATCAAGAATTCTTTGTAATCCTGAATCTCTATTCGCCCAACGGTATCTAGAATATTTTCGAATAGTATCTTGTCAACTATATATAGATTAAATACAATTTCGTAGAGAGAATCTAAATCACTTATATTACAATATAGAATTGGTAACTGAGTATCATTATTAATGGATTCTGATTCTCTAAAGTAGATATTTATAACTCCATCATGACCACCTATTTCAAATGTCTCTTCTTTAAGCTTGTCACCCGTAACTAAGTATTTAAAAATTCTAGGTGTTCCTTTTTCGTAAGTGATTCTTTTAGCAATTTCGTATTCAAGGGTTACATGTTTTAATAACTCAAACTCCATGTTTTCAAGAAGTCCTACTTGCCTCTTCTTACGTTCAATTTCTTTTTCAACATCTATGTCTGAGCCTTCAAATAGAGTATAAGAGTCTTTGTATTTGTGGTATCTAATGATTTGGGCATTTTCAAGCTCTTGTACAATCTCTTTTGCATTATTAATTCCTAATACTTCTTTAGTGTAAGAAACAAGAAAATCATTATTGATCCTGCCTTTTTTAGAAATAGACAAATTAAGTAATCCAATTACTTTAAGAATAGATTTACTATCATTTATGTGATTTTCTAATTGTGTGTCTACACGATCAATAGAATCCTTTAACAATTTCCAACCAAAAAAGTCTGAATTATGTTTAGAGGATAAAATGTATGAGAAATTAAGAATTAAATAATCGTAGACATCAGCGACATTATATATTCTGGATTCATTTCTTAGAAATTCTTTTATAGAAAATGGCTCTTCAGATTCTATGAAATTGAAGAGAGATCTTTCATTTTGACCATATTTTTGAAGACACACAACTAGACTAGATGCAGCAAGTATATCTAATGGGTATAACCCTTTTGAAATTGATTCAATTACCTCAGATTGTAAACCAAATAGTTTATTTTTAACTACCTTATTAAGAAGCCTTTTGGTAACAGCTTTATTCTTAGGAGAAAATTTTTCACTTATGACTTTTGAGGCAAGATTTAGTAGTTGTTCTACTGGTTCATTAAACGGAATTTCTTTTAATCTACCTTTAACTTTTTCCCACTCCTTTCTATCTCTTTCCGATAATCCTATAGAATAAGCATCAAAGTTTTGATGGAGAGTGGAAATGAAAAGTATATTCCTCTTTTCATTATTTACATATTCAGAGAGCCTTTGAATAAAGTATAAATCTCGCTCAGGATTATTTTTGGCACTATACTCTAAAGCTTTACCAAACTCATCAAAAACTATTACTACACACTCATTTTTCTCTTTTGCTTTCTTTTGGATGCTTTGTACCCTTTTAAGTATTACATCCTCATTTGCTTCAATATCAAAATACTTTGCAAATATGTCAATGATTGATTCATACTTTCCTACTAAGTTAATGAACTTGAAATTTTCACAATTATTAAATCTTTCACCTACAGGAGAAAATATTTCTTCACTTTGGTTTAAATGCTTAGTAAGAGCAAGTAAGAAGGCTGATTTTCCAGTACCATAACTTCCAATAATATTATAAGAATGAATTCCAGATTTGAAATTATTAGCTATAGTATCATATGCATTGATAGAGTTAGGGGTAGGGTGATAGTACCTATGCACATCTTGATCCCTTTCTATATTTATTGATGGACTAAAACTAGCTTGCATAGTAATCTTTTAAAACCGTTTGAAAATCAATGTCTTCTTTGATCTGTAAAGTTTGGACACCTGCCGTATCCGAATATCGAATTGACTTAGGGTACAAATCTTCAAGATCCTTAATTAAAGACGATAGTCCATCACTATTTAAACAATAAACAGAGCCTATGTTATCTTTGCCATTTAGAAGATCATTGAATGATATGGATCCTGTACCATTAAAAAGTAAGTGTGAAGCAAGTAAAATTTGGGCGGGTAAGTCACCACGTTTCTGACTTTCTATTCTGTAAGTATCTTGACCACTTTTTTTTCCTATATATTCTACTAGGTTCAGTTCATATAACATTCCATTGAATTGATCTTCCAATGATTTTGCCCTCAAGTTCTTTGTATAGTTATTAATAAAGACTGAACAATCCTTTTTAATTGAGTTCGAAGAGAAAGATTGATTTTCTTTCTCACACTCATCCTCAAGAAATTTAACTAGCTGTAAAACATTGAAATCAATCCGAAGTTTCCTGAAGTAATTAAATGCAAGATTATAAATTGAAGCTTTATTGGTAGTAACGAGCATATGATGAAGAAGCCATATTGTTCCTAGGTCTTCAAGATATGGATCATATCCCTTGTCATCATTGAAGATGAGATCTCTTAGAAGCACTCCGTCTTCATATATGCCAAAAGCTTTCATCCAAAAACTTATTGAATTGACCATATTTTTACCTACACCAAGGTCAATGACAGCCTCATCATTAAACTTCTTATTCTGTATAGAATGGTCATATCCTTTTTTCAGCCAATAGTTTTTGCAGCTAAATGTCTCATGGCCTGCGAATGAATATCTCATTGGTTTGTGAATTTTAGACAAATATACTCAACATATATATAATAAGTAGTAATGTATTGTATTCACTTTTAATTTATAGCAAAATTAGTATAGACAAAATTAAAAAAGAGAGTAAAAAAGAGCATCCTAGCCTAAACTAGGACACTCTTCACCACAAAGTGGATAACAGTTAGGCTTCTACTAACTCTTGTTCTCCATTAGTGCTAAACATCTCTGCATCTGTTTGTAATTGATTTGTGACAACTGGGCTTTTAATGTTTGAACCTTCACTTACAAATTGATAAGTAAAATCTAAGGTTACTACTTCATCACTATTAGGAACACTGTACTCATAGGGCTCGCATGAGACCTTTTCTATTGAACCAGGAATCTTTTCACCTATCATGTGTTTAGCGTCCTCTAAAGCGAACGTAGAGGCTATTCTAGTCCTTTTAGTGGTTGCGTAAAACTTGCCTGATGACTTTGATTGAATCATTGTAATTCCTCCTTGTAGGATTAATGATACAAATGTGTCTCCTTCTGAATTTGCTATTTCTATAGCATCGATAACTGTTACCATAATTAATGGGTTTTAGAAAATTATTAAATAGCAATTAACCCTAGGGGCTTCTTGCTTTGACAGAACTAAAAGGGGGTGAGGGTTGGTATACCTAGACACAAATCTTGAAGTCGATTTTAATTTTTATTTTTTTTTGAAAATTTATTTTTTATTACCTATCTAGTTTTAGAGGTTCAACAACACAGTGGAGTTTCATAAATCAGTATAAATTATAAAAGGGACAGCTTCAATAAAGAAACCACCCCTCAAATTATTGATGTTTATTCTGCTTTTATCAGGATAGAAAAAAGGGCAATATCGTTTAAGACGCTATCCTTTTGAATACTGTTTATTCCACTTTAAACTTTGACATAAGGATTCTAAACCTACTCATGATATTTGTAATCATACTGGAGATTTTTATTTAACCGGTCAACTATAACATCTTTGGTATCTTCTCTCAGATGCATATATTAGCCATGTAACTAAGAAAAATAAATAAAAATTACACTGGTGTATTAACATCCAAAAGATTCTGGACTAATCTAATAATGTAATTTTGTAGTAGAATCGGTACTCTGCACTATTACCTGCATATTTGCCACGTGTTTCGTGAACTTTGGTTTTCACTTCAATTCTATTCTCTCCAGTTTTAAGTTTATTAACTTTTATAATTAATTCTTCATCATCTCTATCAACTAACTTTTCGTTGCAATCACAAGTAGTCGAAATTAAAATGATTTGTTGATTACTATTTACTTTAAATTTAGCCTTTTCCCCTATGTCATACAAATCATCTCCTATTTGAAACCAGTGATTTACGTAATCTCCAACACACCCGTACAAATGGTCTACTTTATCTAATTCAATTGTTAGATTCAATAATTGATATTTAGGTTTCTCTTCAGTGTAAGCTAGATTTCTGGATGATAGATTTAAAGTGGAACTTATAACCATGATGGCTAAAAGAATTCTTAGGGTTGCAATTTTAGGTTTCATTAGAGCTTGAATTGAGTTTATAATACTTGTAGTGTAAATAAATATGTGCATAATTAAAGTGATGAAAATCACAGGGAAAAAATTAGCTGCGGCTTCTTTCTACCTACTGATTAATCTACACCTTATCACAATATAAAAAAATTGCAACGATTCAATTTGATTAAAAGAATCAATTCAATGAAAGTCCAAGACATTAGAACCTCTTCTTTCTACAAATTCCATTTCAAATATTATAATATAGGGATAACTTTAAGAATAATAGGTAATGGGGGGGCTTGTAAAAATACATACCCTTCATTATAATGTTGCATATTGACTTATATATTGACAGGAGCACCCTTTAAAAACTGTTTGTATTATCTTTAGCGCTATAAAAAAAGGGCAACATTATTTAAAATGTCACCCTATCTATAAACTTTGTTTGTAATGTTTTTTATCCATCCATCCAAATCCCTAGGGAAATAGATGGATGGACAGAATAATAATTTATTCTAAGGATTCATTATACCATTTATTAAGTGTGCTTCTTTTATAATCTAAGCCACGATCATTAATAATTTTGGTTATTTCATCCCAGCTGCGATCTTCATCAACTAGCTTTGGAAGCATTAACAAAACTGCTTTCTTTTCACTATCCTTTTTGGATTTAGAAACAGTTATTGTTTTTGACCTGCCTACACATTCAAATCTCATATTATCATGAAACTTAAGTTTAAAATAGGACTCCTTATCCTTAGCTGAAAGATAATTGCCTTTAGTAATTTTTAAACGCCTCATTGAACTGTCTGAGGGGTCTTTACTCAATCCTAAAGTAACTCTCATTTTAGCCTCGAATCCTTGAGAACCTAAAAAGAAATGCTTGGAGTTTGATTCTTCATCTTTTCCTTTACCATAATGATGAAGAAATACAATACAGCATTCAAATTTATTTGCAAGTTCTCTGTACTTATTCAAGAAATTTCTGACGGAAACAGAGTTGTTTATATCTCCTGTAAAAACATCAGTAAATGCATCTATAACAATAAGATCAACTGGAGCTTTCTCCAAATGTCTGTATAGTTTTTTAAGAAGATCGACCGTCTCAAATTCATAAAACAAATTACTAAATAGCTTTGGATTAACATTTCCCAATTGCTTTTTTAGTAAATATGACACTGATTTTTCATCATCTTCGGTAGATGCATATAAAGCACTTCCTTTGGTTACATCCATTGGTTGACCTAGAAATGAATCTTCACCCGACGCTACGTGTATTGCTAGGTCTCTAAGAAAGCTAGACTTACCTGTATCAGAGTGTCCACCTAATGCTACAAGACCTACCTTTGGTAGTAATCCTTCCACTAACATAGGATATTTAGTAGTATCCATTTCTAATAATACTTCAGCTGAAATCATGCTTTTATCATTTTAGATGTTACATAATTCCTGTTTCCAGTGTAGTGATCTTCAAAGAACTTCATTAAATCAGAACGCTTGTAGCATATCAAGTTACGATACTGGGACCATGCTAACTTACCTTCTTTTCTAAATTTCTGGATAGTACTTTTGGATATTCCTCCTAGTATTTCCATTGCTTCTGTTTCTGAAACCCATTCGTTTTGTTTTGGTTGCTTTATGCTTTCAACCTCTTTTTGTAATTCACTGATTGCATCTATCAGTTTTCCAAAATCATCATTGTTGATGATACTAATATTTGTCATAATTTGACTGTTAAAAAATATAGACATCTTTTAGGCAGATGTCCATGCCTAAGAAGTAGTTTCCCTAACTTATTCTCAACCTATGATTTTTAGGCTCCTTAATTAGATAACTTATTAAGTATCTACCTCTGTTTCTAAACTGACTTTATAAATCAGTTCTGTTTAATCCTATATGGTCAGGATACACCCCATAGTTTCAATTTATAGTTACACTCCAATAAGGTTGGAGAATAACCTAAGAGCACTTTTGCCCTTATTTCAAGAACAAAATTACGACGAGAAAACGAGTACTGAAGTGTATTAAAGTGTATTGAGAAGTGTATTGTTGAATATTGCTTTATAGTTTTTTCAAAATTTCTCTAAAAGCTTTGGTGTCATCATTGTGTGCTCTAGTAAAACTTCCACTAATATTTCTTTCAGTCATGGGAGTATTTCTAAAAGAATCAATAACTTTGGAATTTTCAATAAAAAAATAAAAATCCTTATTTGACGATGTGCAATAATTATCAGCTAAATATTGAAATGCTAATGATGCTACAGAAGTAGTAAAATTCAATTTTATTGATTTCGTTGGAAGTTCTCCATTTACAAAAAATTCTATCCATTCTTCCTCAGTTACTGAACTGCATATCGTTTTACCTTTAAATACTATACGATAAATTGATACTAGGTCATCAATGGCATTTTCATTGAGAATGTTATTACTTTGAGCAGGAAGTACAAAGTCAGACAATTTAAAAAATGATGGATGCAGTTCTACTAAACGATTGCAGAAATCATTTAAAAATTCACTAATCGTTAATTTTAAATACTCCTCTTTGATACATTTTCTTTTGAGCCTAATAATAGAATTAGTCAAATCTCTTGCTGAACGTTTACTAAACTCAAAATTGATAAATTCATTCTTTAGCCAATCCTTATAATATAATTCTAAGTCAGATTTAACTGAGTGTGTTCTAGGAGCCACACCACCAGAAATATCTTCTTGTGGGTGATTGTATTGATCATATTTACACCATGTAAAAAGTTTGCAGAATTCTAAATTATCAGAACCAAAACCACTACCTGTACCATTAAAGGGGTCATTTTTAACCCTTTCAACCTGCCGTTCTATTTGTTTAATTCTATCTTCTATTCCTCCAAGACTAATTTCCTTTTCAAAAAAATTCAACTCCTTCATATCTATATTTTATTCCATAAATCTACAGCTTCATCTTTAGACGAGTCAAGAACCTTGGCATAGATTTGAGTTTCCTTTATACTCTTATGCCCTAGTAAATTACTTACTACCACTATAGGAATACCAATAGAAAGAGATACTGTAGCAAACGTATGACGAGCTACATGAGTAGTAATTGTTTTTTTAATCTCTAGTGATTGAGCCATCTCTTTTGTAACCTTGTTAAAGTAGCTAGTTTTGCTACTGATCTCACGCAACATTACTATATCATTATCAAGATCTTTATTTTCATTCAGAATACCAAAAATATATGTTGCTTTTGGATTCTTGTATTTCAGAAAGATTTCTTTAGCCTTGTCAATAAGTTTAAATGAAACTCTTGTTCGAACTTTATTCATCTCTAAGTCCAAATATATTTCGCCATCAACCTTCTTAATATTGGATTTCTTTAAAGTAAGTTGATCACTCACCCGAAGACCACAGTATGCTCTAAATAAGAATAAGTCAATAACTTTCTGTTTTTGTGGTGTAGAGGCACTATATTCTTCAATAAGAGAGATCTCATCTTGTACAAGATATTCAATACTCCCTTCTTGTCTACGACGCTTATATCCAAGCATGGGATTTCTTTTAAGTAAACCATCTTGTATTGCTAAACTTATAGCCTTACGAAGTATCTTCATTCTATTTGAAATAGTATTAACAGCTAGCTTCTTTCTCCTAAGATATTTATCATATTCCTTAACTAAGTTAAGATCTAGCTTTTCAAAGGTTAAGTCAGGTTTAAAAATAGAAAAGCAATTAATAAAGATTCCATAAGTCAATAGTGTGCTTTGTTTTAATGAGTCAGGGTTACGAGTAACATAATCTTTGAGATATGCTGTTATAACTGAATTATCAGCTTTCTTGAATACAGGTTTGTTTTTAAAGCTATGTACAACGTCTATAGCTGAAAAATAAACTTTCTCCTGTTGCAATTGATAAATAACGTCTTGCATCTCATTAAGTCTTGATCTAATGATAGCATTAAGTTGACCATTTCTAGGATGTTTACGTTTTATCTGTTGCTTAGAGTTATCCCAATCTTCTGGCTTTATAGATATACCTAGAGAAAGTTCTTTTGTTGTTTTGCCAGAGAATATTTGAATCAATAGAGGTGATTCTCCTGCTTTATTTGGCTTGGAAGTGTAATGTCTAATTTTTAAGCTTGCCATAATTACCCGAGTTTTTACCCGAGTAAATTTAGCTTTATTTTATGTTAGTTTGAGCTAGTCTACTTAGGTGAGTTATATAATTGATTGATTAACAGTGTATTTGAAACTAAAATAGATTATAGTAAAGTAAAAACTCAAGTCCCTGTGGGCCCACATAACAAAACCCTTCAAGTCAATAGATTTGGAGGGTTTGTTTGTTTTTGGATTATTGTGGGCGAGTTATTGCCCGAGTTTATTGAGCTCGTTTTTATTGTGCCTCTGTTTTCAACAGAAAATAGATAATTATTCCATATACAATATCAGCATTAAGGAATCCGAGCATAGTGATTGAAGCAATAAATGCAAGGACACTAGATGGATCACAGATGATATCATCTTTTTTAGGTTGCACCATATCCACCATCATCCTGATGATATGTCTTGGTGTTCGGAATTGTCCATTTGTACCTGCGGAGGCTATCTTAGAGAGCATGTATTCATATAGATCCCCTTTGGTGTCCCGATCATCCATATTGATCTTATCAATCAACAGTACCACCTGATCCAGTAATCTAGGAGTAGCTATGATAAAAGTCGCCTTGCTCATGAAGTCTGCAAATACACCTACAGCGTCTCCGACTTGCTTCCATATTATCAAATACAGTCATCCAATCCACCGTTGGCTTAGTAGACAACTCAAACATGGACTCAGGATCTGCATTCTTAAAGGAGCTCCATCTGAGTTCTCTTTGCTCAGAGGTGAAGATTATTTTCTTCATAGGTATGCCTACCATATTGGCTTTCTTTTCTTTTAGCAACTGCATCTCATCCAATCTCCTGATAAAAAGCAAGAAGGTAAAATGCTCTATTACAGATAATGGATTGGAAATTCCTCCCGTCCAGAATGCTTCCCAGATTTTATCTACTGGTGATTTTAATTCTCCTGTAATTATTTAGTATGTTTAAGATAGATGGTATCGCTTAAAGCGATGCCATCTATAAGTCTTGGTTGTGAAGTAATCGATCTTGTTGTAAAAGTAGAAATAAATGTGAAAGATGGTAGGTCAAATAGGATGGAGTAAATTGTATTCATAGACTCTCTTCTAACTATTTATGAGATGAGATTCAGATTTTTGTAGCTTTAGACTTAAATCTACTGCACCTATGAAGTATATTTTATTCAAATAACAATTCTACTACTAGCGTGTACGAACGCAAATAGTCAAATTTTAGATTTCTCAACTAAGAAACCAAAAATTATCCCTGTCCTATACGATAGTAGTTATTACGTATTGCCAGAATATGGGAGTATAAAAAAATACGAAGGTTTAAAAGGTCAAAGATTAGTAGATAGTCAGGGAGATATTTGGCTGATATCAGGATATAAATCAGACTTTGAGATAGGTGTATCAGAAATAAATCTAATAAATAATCTAGATCAAAGCATTAAAATAATAAAAGGCAATGAATATCAAGGCTACTATTTAGAAGCTGGGTTTGAAAAGCTTAAAACTCAATTAAAGGGGAGAAAAATCAAACCTAAAATCAGGACAAAAAAGCTATTTGTGGCTTAGCCTAAACTAGGACAATGGCTCAGACATTGATTTAAACCCCCTGCTTAAGTGGCTATCAGCATGGTATGCAAATAAAAGAACAAATATACCAGCCGAGTTTTAGAAACCATTTTGGTATATTTATCTTTCATTTATTTTATATATCCACCGAACTACCCAGCGTCAGCTCCAAAGCCTTTTCCTTCCCTGCCCTATTGTAGGTAATCGTAATCACATCACCTGGGCTATATTTCTCGAGTAACGAAAATAGATCATTATTCGTAGATATTTTTTCGTTATCTATGGCTGTGATGATATCACCAAGCTCCATTTCCCCTCGTTTATTTCTTGTCGTCGGTCTTAGTCCTGCAAATTGTGCTGGACTAGAATCTGCGACATCTAAAATAAGAGAACCTTCTAGGCCAGCCTGTCGTGTATATTGAGAAGAAACCAATGTAATCCCGATGATCGGTTTCCTCAATTCTCCATATTTCACGAGATCACTTACTACCCAGTTCACCTCATCGACAGGTATAGAGAATCCGATTCCTGCACTTGCGCCTGAAGGGCTGTATATCATTGTGTTTACACCTATTAATCTCCCACTACCATCGAGAAGTGGCCCCCCAGAATTACCTGGATTGATGGCTGCATCCGTTTGGATTACGTCTTTGATCGGGCGTCCTGTGATGGATTGAATTTCTCTGCCGAGCGCACTTATTACTCCTGTTGTCAATGTCTGATCTAAGCCAAAGGGATTACCAATAGCGAATACAGATTGGCCGACTTTTAAGATGCTAGAATTTCCTACTTTAATGGGTGTCAATACACTTGCAGGTGCTTTGATTCTTAGGACAGCTAAATCTTTGTTAGGTTCTACACCAACCAATTCTGCATCCCAACTGCTCATATCGGATAAAGTTACAGTAACACGACTCGCGCCTTTGATCACATGATAGTTGGTTACGATGCTTCCATCTTTATCCCATATAAAACCAGATCCTGTGCCAGCAGGAATCTCCTGCACATTTCTATTCCAACTACTTTGTGAGACCTTTGATGTATTGATATAACATACGGAGGGCGCTGTCTCTTCGAAGAGCTTAATTGTAGCTTCTTCAGCACTAATAACTGCCGTAATAGGATCTATTTTACGTTTAAAGCTATTAGCGTTTGATGGCTTAGACTTTACTGGTGCATTGTATTTAGTTCTCAAAGCCAATTGATCTGTGACAAATGATTGATTTTGAGAAGTTGTGTACCATATGCCCCCTATTCCTCCTAATATAAGTAATCCTATTGCTATTAATATATTTCCAACTTTCATGTGCATTGAGTTTTGGTTGGTAAAATTCATTCTATTCGTTTACAACATTTATCACTTCCCTTAAATGAGCACAGATTTCAATTTGGTCTTGGGTGCTGGGTTCTGGGCGCTAGATTAGCTGTTGACATTTTTTCACGATAGATTTAATTACACCGTTTATTTTAATGAATATTTTTTTAACGATACTAATTAAACAGATTTGTATTATATAGTGTTATAAAAATCGTTTTAAAGTATCGTTAAATCGACGTACGAAAACCTTAAGTAGCGTGATGACATATCTACTCCTTATTCTATTAACAACAATGATGAACATGACTGATCAGAAACCGAAGCTAATATATGTAGGAGATCCAATGTGCTCATGGTGCTATGGAATCGCTGAAGAACTTGCACAAACTACTGAACACTATAAAGGAACAGTAGATTTAGAACTTATAATGGGTGGTCTGAGGGCAGGTGGTGGAGAAGAATGGAACACACAATTCAAAGATTTCCTTAAGCACCATTGGGAAGATGTAGGCATGTTGTCTGGTCAGCCTTTTAAATTTGATATACTGGAATGGGAAGCATTTGATTATGATACTGAGCCATCATGCAGAGCTATTGTTACTGTTCAATCTATTGAATCCAAGAAATCCCTTTCATTTTTTAAAGAAGTTCAGATAGGATTTTATTTAGAAAATAAAGACCCAAAACAAGTTGATTTCTATAAAGACATTTGTATTAAATTGGATATTGACTTTGAGCTATTCAAAAGTAAGTTTGACACTCCAGAAATGCGAGCTGCAACTCGACTGCATTTTCAGAGATCGCAGCAAATTGGAGTAAGGTCATTTCCAACCATACTGGTAGAGCATAAAGGGCAGATGCATTTGATTGCTTCTGGATATAGTACTTTTGAGAAGATGAAAGAAAAAATTGATAGTGTTATTCAATAGTATTATACATATCGATTTTCATTTCGCTTGAGTTTAAGAAGGCTAAAACTTGAGATGATTGATATTATGGATAGTCCTAAAAACCAAGATATGATATTCAAATTTTCCATCTGCAGTAATAGAGCATGAGAATCGGTATTGTGAAAGGATCGTCGAAAAAACTCTTGAAGAATAAAAAAATCTAATATTCCTCCTAGTACTTCCAGCAAAAGATAGATTAGCGGAATATACCAAAACCTATTGAAGTTGATAATCTTACTTCGCTTAACAAAATGCAACATTAGCATTATCCCGGAAATAAAAAGAAATAATCTAGCTGGGATATCCAACCATAAATTATCCTTTCTAACAGATTGTCCTAATACTGAAAATGTATACCAAAAAAGATTAGAAAGAATGTCTATTGCAACATAAAGACCTTTGACGCATGAAAAAATGAGGATACCAATCACTCCGAAATACAATAGATTACTCTCGGGCTTGACTATTTCGTAATCTTCTCTGATTCCATCCAATTCTCCAAATCTGCTTCTTGCCACCAACAATGCTTCCTTTGTAGAAAGACCACTATTCACAAGCTCCTCCACATCACAATAAAAGTGATCTTCTATTTCAATTTTATCTTGACTGGATAGTATCTCTTTGCTATTCAACTCAGAGATCACCAATGCTATCTCTTCTTT
Organism: uncultured Saprospirales bacterium; assembly: GCA_963975265.1. Classification (GTDB taxonomy): domain Bacteria; phylum Bacteroidota; class Bacteroidia; order Chitinophagales; family Saprospiraceae; genus CAJXUU01. The sequence continues at coordinate 5,535 of CAXBGT010000021.1, read as the reverse complement.
TACTATATAGTAGTCTTTGGTATCCATAATGTGTCCATTGTCTTAGTTATTAATAGCCACTCTTCTCTTAGCTCGGCAAGTTTGCTTTTTCCCGGTTTGTTTATTGTGTAATACTTTCTCTTTCTTCCATTTTCGGTTCTAATATCAGAGTTCACGTATCCATTTTTCTCTAGCTTCGATAGCACAGGATAAAGGGAGCCTTCTTTCCACTCTAGTTGATTATTACTAGCGGCCATCACCTTCTTTATGATACTATATCCATAATCCTCCCCTTCTTCCAAGATAGAAAGCACAAGTGGAATACAAGATGCAGCAACAAGGTCTTTTGAAATGTTTTTCATACTTAGAACTTCTTATCACAAGTATACATAGACGTTCTAAGTAATACAAATTGAATTTCGACTTCTTAGTAAAAAATTCTATTTTAGCACTGATACAAATTACACGCACGCTTATTAATAACCACTTAATTACTTCAAATCATATATCATGACAAACCTAAAAATCTACTTTATATTCATTTTGGCTATTTGCTCTACAACCACTTTTGCTCAACTTGGAGATTGCACTGGAGCGTTACTTCTTGAAAGCAAGGAAGATGTAACATTCACATTTTCATCCAAAGAGAATCAACTTAATGATAATTTAACCCCATTATGTGCCGGATCTCAAGTGCTATTTACTGATGACGCAGATTTCCCTACGCACTGGTTTACTTGGACAATTGAGGAGTCTGGGACATTATTCTTTACATTATCGATGCAAGTTGATGAGTATGATCTTGACTTTATACTTTTCAAATCAATAGAAGGTAAAGACGCTTGTAATAGTAAAGAAGCAATCCGATGTATGTATTCTGGTGAAACAGTTGGAGTCCCCAGTGAGGGATGTTTAATGGAAACTGGTCTTGACCCATTTGAAACTGATTTATTTGAAGATGCTGGTTGTAATTTAGGTAGCAATAATTTCCTTCAGCAAATTGATGCTATTGCTGGTGAACAATACATGTTACTAGTAATTAATTTTAGTGCAATCGAAGGTCAAAACACTCTTTTAGAACTGTGTGGCACTGCTACATTAGGAGAGAATGATTCACCTTGTTTTACACTAGATACAGATGAACTAATTGGCGACAAAAGATTTTCAGTTTTTCCAAACCCATCGCATGGTCAACTATTTCTATCTGACAATCATAGTAATGTCCCTACCATAATCAATTTTCCCTTCACAATCTTAGACCATGTGGGTAAAGTGGTCATGAAGAAAGGAGATAACTCAAACTTACAATCGATCGAAACGAGTTCTTTTCAACCTGGCATCTACTTCATTCATTTCTATGATGGGGAGGATAAAAATGTTCTTAAATTTATAAAACAATAACGGCTGTCAGACAGCTACCGGAATTGCTTTAGTGTGCATCTTAGCAACTTTATCAAGTGCTTGACTAATATCCCAGATTAAGTCATCAGCTGTTTCTATACCAATTGACAATCGTACGAGTTGATCAGTTACGCCAAGTTTGATCTTGTCGTCAGGAGAAACACCTGCATGCGTCATAGTACATGGATGCTGTGCAAGACTCTCAGTACCCCCAAGACTTACGGCTAGCTTGAACAATCTCAGGTTATTCAAGAAACAGAAGGATTCTTTTTCGCCTCCTTTTATATATAGTGAGATCATGGCTCCTGGGGAAGAATATTGTTTTTTGTATACTTCATAATCCGCTGAACTAGGATCGAGTAAACCTAGGTATTTTACATCTTCAATTAATTCATGGTCTGACAAGTAAGTAGCTACTGCTTGAGCATTTTTAGCTTGCGCTTCCATTCTTATCTTTAATGTCTCTAAGCTCCTTAGGAGTAACCAACAAGTGTTAGGGCTAGCCATATTACCAAGGAATGTTCTTAATACTTTGACACGTTTCATTACTTCGTCATTTCCAAGTACTGCACCCGCTATTACATCACTATGTCCACCGATATATTTTGTAGCAGAGTAGATTACCATATCAGCTCCATGTTTCAATGGGTGGCACCAGAGAGGTCCCATGTAGGTATTGTCAACTGCTAAGTTGACTTTTGATTCAGGAGTTGAGAACTTCTTCCCTACCCTAGCACACATTTCAATATCTATCACTGCATTCGTTGGATTGGCTGGCGTTTCTATGTAGATCATGCTTAACCTATCCCCTTTTCCAGTATGGCGAATTCTTTCTTCGATTTCTTCCTGTGTATTATCTGCTGTAAATCCAATCACATCAACCCCTATTTTGGGCAAGAAATGGTGAATAAAATGATCCGTTCCACCATAAGTAGGAGAACTATATAGCAGTAAATCTCCAGGTTTCAAAAATTCTAACAGCACCGTACTTATTGCCGACATACCACTTTCGAATATAGCACAGTCATCCGCTTCATCCCAAAGACAAAGTCGCTCTTCTAGTATCTGAAGATTCGGATTATTGATTCTACTATATATCAGACCTAACTCTTCATTTTGAGATTTCTCTCTCAATCCATATGCCAGTTCAAAAAATGCCTTTCCCTCTTCAGCTGTCTTAAATACAAAAGTAGACGACTGGAAAATAGGTGGTTTGATAGCACCTTGTGATAGTTCAGGTTTGTAACCGTGAGACATCATTAAACTTTCTGGGGACAATTTGTGGATAGGCATGGGTTTTGAGATTTAAGATTTAAGTTGAAATATAGGATTAAGTAAAAGTTTCAGGTTAGTACTAAATGTGTTAAGGTTGAAGCGTCGTACTCCATGATTTAATTATGCACAAAATTACATTTAAACATAATATATTTCTACCACGAATACCTAATAAGGAAAAAACATCTATAATTCACAATTATTAAGAAAATTCAACTATTACATTCCGTATATTTGCACTTCAAAAGAAAAATAATCTACTATGAGTGAAATTATAGATGCCATTGACAGAAGAATCATCCATAAACTGCAACAAAATGGTAAAGAAACCATGAAAGAAATCGCGGATTCGTTAGGCATGTCGACTACCCCTGTATACGAGAGGATCAAAAAACTGGAGCGCGAAGCATATATTGAAGGCTATACGGCAATCGTTAATAAAGAAAAAATGGGATTTCAACTTGTAGTATTTTGTACCGTTACACTTGAGAGCCATCATACTGACTTCATTGAACAATTTGAATCAGATATAAAGTCGCTACCAGAAGTTATGGAGTGTTATCACATTGCAGGAATGTTTGACTATTTGTTAAAAATCTACGCTACTGATATGGCTGACTACCAAAAATTCATTACTCAAAAATTAGCTGCTATATCTAACATTGGACGCGTACAGAGTTCATTTATGATGACTGAGGTGAAGAATGAAAAAGTGATGCCGCTGAGGTAGAGTGGAAATAATTATGCCATGGTTAACAAATTCCTTTTCGAGATTTAATAAGAGAAGATCACAACAAATGATTTACTCACTAAGCGACAATCCCCTTCTCCATAATCCCCCTCCAAAGGAGGATAAAACTGGCAAGGCTCTGGAGCTGATTTCATCACTGAATCGGAGTATTTCTTACGGTAAGTCGTCTGTACTAACTTCTACTTTCATATCGAACTTAGCCAAGATCTTTTGTAATTCTTGTACAAATCCTGCTTTATTGTTTAAAAACTGATCGTGTAGATACCTATTCTCCTTATTCATACCAATCATTTCGTTGAGTTCAGCTATCTGTTCTAAGATCGATGTTACTTCTTTTATTTCTTCTTCCATATTAATCTACTGATCTGATGGTTGTACTTTCTTGGATCCAACAAGGTACTTTGAATCTATCACCTACTTTCAGTCGTCTTTGAAAGATCTCTTCCTTTGTAGGCATGTATTGTTTGTACTGTCTGATAAACTTATTCGCCTCATCCGCTACATTAGAATCTAGGTTCTTAGCCTTTGTAAACATATCAATTGCTGGCCAAGTAACAACCTGCGAGTTCCATCCTCTTCCAGAACCGCATAATGGACCGCTAGATGCGTACAATTTACCTATGAGCATGTACGGTTCTCCAGATGTAGGATCTATCTGTGAAGCATCTCTAGCAGCTTGCCTTGATTTTGGAAAATCTTTTAAGTCTCCGTAGTATATTTTGCCTATTACCATTGTGTATTTAAACTTCTTCGCTGGATCTGATTCTCCATCTACATATTCTTTAAATAATTCTATAGCTTCACGATATCTACCATCATTGTAAGCTTCAAATGCCTGTGCCAATAGACCTGAGGAAGGTGATTCCACTTTACAACTAGCAGTATATGCAGCAGTTACCTTTACCAATCTCGGATCATCAATTGCACAACCTCCACGTTTAAGTCTTCTTCCAACAAGATTAATCATATCGCAATTAGTCGGATCTTCTTCAAATCTAACGTAATACTTATCAGCATAATAATCACAATCATAAAATCCATCTATCCCTTCAAGTGACTCCAATCGTGCTGGAGCATAGTCCGCGATAATTGCCCACGATTCACACAACACACCTTTACAATTTGCTTGCCCATTTTCCACAGTTTGACCAATAAGTTTGGCATACTTCCGTCCCTCTTCATTTGAAATGGTGCCTGCAATGATCCTATCCGACAACAATTTTGTAAAAGGATTGACAACAAAATAGTCTGCATTTTTCCCATTAACATCAAAATTGATCTTAAACATTTCATAAATCTCATCTTCAGATTTAGTCCCAGGAAAAGTATAATAGTAATCGAATGCCATTCTTCCTTTTGTATACGCTTCTTCCCCGAAGCACTCCATTCGCTTATTATAAATTGACATCACACTATCAACAAATATTTGCCTCTTTGTTGTATCTGAAGCATTGTTATACTTATTAGTGTAGATCATTACTCCATCATCAAACTGATACTTAACTTTGCCATTAGATGCAGGAGCACCATAATAAGCTTTTGTCCACAAAGGGAATGCTTCCTCGTATTTTCCTAGTTTGATGAGATCTTTATATAAAACATAAGCTGTCTCTACTTCATCTCTTTCCGCATTTGACAAATCAGCAAATGTTTGACAAGGATTTTTAGGTTCTTGTTTCGTTGGGTCCTCCACAACAGGAGTTTCTATAATTACAGGAGCGGTCTTAGGGGAGCAACTATAAATTGATATAAATAGTATGGCTGCAAAAACTGATTTAATATAATTCATGGACATTTATTTTGTACTTGTGGCAAAACTAGTAATTCTTAGTTGAATAGTGGTCTGTTGACATTTATGAGATGTAATTATTGAAATGTATGGTGCATTTATGTTTATAGTACTGCGTGTTTCTACCTTTTGTTCTGTCTTACCAGTACTGTTCACTCCTTTCTAGTACTGTTAACTGCTTTATAGTATTGTTCACTACTCTCTAGTATGCTTTACTTCTGTATTCATCCATTTTCATTCCTTTATGTAGTAAAACGTTTTCACTTTATTTAATATTAAAATTGTAGATTGTGATGTTATACCCTTTCTCCTGTCTTTCCCTTTCAGGGCAAGATGTTAC
>CAXBGT010000020.1:0-43500 GCA_963975265.1 uncultured Saprospirales bacterium | reverse complement strand
CGGGTGAGCGAATCTTTCAGAATACGCTTCTTTGATACAGGTCTTCTGAAAAAATATGCGGGTGAGCGAATCTTTCAGAATACGCTTCTTACCTTCACGATCCGAATAAATACTAACGTTAACTTTTAGAATGGTTCAAAACAGAGTGATTACTAAATACATCGGAGTAAAACCGGGCCCACTCCTTATCGTTCTAGGAGGCATGCATGGCAATGAACCTGCAGGAATCAAGGCGATTGAGATGATGGGAAAGATGCTCGAAGTAGAACCTATAACCAATCTCGACTTCGAGTATAGTGGGTCATTCTTGGGATTAATAGGAAACCTAAAAGCACATCAAGAAAACAAAAGATTCATCAATTCTGATCTAAATCGTTCCTTTACAAAAGAAAGTCTAAAAATAGTAGAAGAAACAAATGAGGCTGACCTCAAAGACGAATTGCTCGAAATAAAACAGATTTTAAGAGAAGTGCATCAAGCAATTGACGAAATCAAACCCGAAAAAGTCATTGTCTTAGATCTTCATACCACATCATCTTTTGGTGGGATCTTTTCTATCGTTGCAGATAATGAAGAAAGCCTAAAAATCGCTATTGAGTTACATGCGCCAGTTATTATGGGTATGTTAGATGGTATAAAAGGGACCACATTGCATTATTTTATTGAAGAAAATTTCGGAGTTCCTATGGTACCCGTCACATTTGAGTCAGGTCAACATAATGAAGAACTCTCTGTAAATCGGGCGATAGCGGGTATAACAAATTGTATGAGAACGATAGGTAGTGTCTCTCCCGAGCATGTAGAAAACCAACATGATATTTTATTGATAGAGCATAGTAAGGATCTACCGAAAGTTTCTAGATTGGTCTCAAAACATCATATTTCTGATGGGGATCATTTCAGAATGCTGCCGAACTACAAGAACTTCCAACGGATAAAAGAAGGTGAAGTTCTCGCTAAAGATATCAAAGGAGATATTTTAGCTTCAGATGATAGTCTCATTCTTATGCCATTGTACCAAAAGCTAGGAGAGGACGGTTTCTTTTTAATTCAGAAGATAGATTATTGACTTAATATATTTCAAAATTTCTACAAAAAAAGCTAAGACACTTTTTTATTTATTTTTTTTTTCGATGTTTTCACAATATCAATCTGTAGCTAAGACTCAATATTTCAGGTATTTAGAGATTGGAATAATTCATATATAGAAAGTGATTCTTTTTTATGTAAGCAGCACTTTCAATTTAATTCTATTCTTACCAATGGGTACAACTATTTTGATTATTTTGCGAGTTAATTGAATGCCCTTTAATTATAGATAGAAACAAATAACTGATGAAAAAATATTTACTATTCTTGATAGGAATCTGCCTATCTTTTATTTCCCAAGATTTAATTGCTCAGAATTCTGTTGAAGTTACAGTCTTTAGAGATTTAAACGGAAATGGTCTTGATGATGACTTTGCTACAGTAGGTAGCTTATTAACTACAGAAATATTTCTTGTTGAAGCGGGCGGTATGGTTTATAACTATACTGGGTTAGTTGCTGGAGTTTATACTTTCGATGAATCTGGTGCCGGACTTCCAGATGGTACATATACTTTACAATATGTAGAAACAGCCTGGACACCTGCAGCTATTAATGTAGGCATGGAAGTGTTTGCCATTACTCAATTAACAGGAGACAATGATGTAGATCCTGTCTCTGGCATAAGTGCAGCTTTCGTTTTGGCAGGTGGATCACAAATGGTGACAGATGTTGACCTTGGTCTTTATTTTGTAACTGCAATCGGAGATTTTGTATGGGAAGATATAAATGGAGATGGATTACAAGATGGCGAATTAGCTAATGGTATAGACGGTGTTAGTGTATCCTTACTTGATGGTTTTGGAGCTCAAGCTGTAGACACTGACAATAATCCCGTGCCAGCTCAACTAACCGCAGGTGGAGGTGATTACCTTTTTGGTAACCTAGCCCCTGGTGCATATATCGTTCAGTTCTCTTTACCTACAGTCGGTGGATTTACTTGGTACGCTACCACATTCAACGCAGCTCCCTTATCTAATGATAGTGATGCTGATCCTAACAATTCATTTCAATCAATAGTATATAATGTTGGCCCAGATATAATCTATAATGAAAATATTGACGCCGGATTTATTGTGCCTTCAAATATTGGTGACTTCGTATGGGAAGATTTTAATGGCAATGGTATACAAGGTGCTGCCGGTATAGACGGAGTAACAATTCGCTTACTAGACGATACTGGTGTACAAGCTACGGGAGCTGACGGATTACTAGTTCCTGATCAAATAACCGCAGTCGGCGGTATCTACCAGTTTACATTAGTTACACCAGGGGACTATCAAGTAGAATTCAATCTTCCTGCCCCAATTGGTGGTGTGAATTGGTATCCTACAGAATTTGCTATACATACAGATGCCAATGACCCTGATGATGACAGTGATGCTAATAATATGATGGGACCTGATTTTCTAAGGTCACATGTGATTACGATTGAATCTGGTGATACAGATGAGGAATTAAGAATAGATGCAGGCTTTTGGTTGCCGGCGAAGATTGGTAATAAAGTTTTCTGTGATGAAAATGGAAATGGAATTGATGATGATGGTGTGGCAGGGGTTGATGATATTAATGTAAACTTATATGATGTATCTACAGGTGCAATTGCTTTAGATGCTGACGGTGTTGCTCAACCACTTACTAAAACAGCAGGTGGCGGAATGTATGAATTTGATTTAGTTCCTCCAGGGGAATATTATGTAGAGTTTTCATTTGCTGGAGCTCCGGGACCTGCAAACCCTCCGTTTGTATTCACCTTACAGGATGAAGGAGCCGATGACACAGCTGATAGTGATGTAAATCCTATGCCAGGTGGTATGTTTGGTCAAACACCAACCATCGAAATAACGTCTCAAGACATAGATGAAGAGACAAAATGGGATGCAGGTGTATTTCAGCTTATTTCAATCTCAGGAACTGTCTTCTATGATGATGATGGTAGTACTACTCAAAATGGAACAGAAGGTGGTCCAGCCGGCGTTTTAATGAATCTTTACAATGCAGATGACAATTCTAAAATTGATGATGTATTAACTACAGGTGGGGACTATGAGTTTCCATCAAACCCAGGAATACAAATAGGTCCGGGAAATTATTATATAGAAATAGATATCACAGCTTTTAGCGGAGTATTAAATGGTGCTGAACCTTGCCCTGGGTCAAATAATGCCAATGATATGGTTGATAATGATGATAACGGTTCTGACGGTATACCCGCTCAGTCAACGCCATTTACAGTTTTAAGTAATTGTGATCCTACAACTCCTCCACTTGTTGACTATGTTGATTTCTGTTATTTCTTTAATTGTAATATACCAAATCCGTTAGCGAGTACAGTATGTGAACAGATTGCTGATGCAGACATCATTTGCGATATTAATCAACTTTCATCCTTCTGTGCTATTATGCCAAGTGCTAATTCTCCACAACCACAACCACAACCGTTATGTCAAAATTCTGATAACAATGGTGGAGGTGCTCACAATGCCTCATGGTTTGCCTTTGTTGCATATGGTGGAAGCTACACTGTTACAGTAACACCTTCAAATTGCTCAGGAAGTACGACCGCACAAGAAGGCGTTCAGCTTGGCCTTTATACAGATTGTACATTTTCTGAAGCTGTTTACTGTGATCCTGGCTGTAGTACTAATCCAGTATCTTTTGACTCTAGTGTCCTAACAGAAGGCCAGACATATTATTTCTTTATTGATGGTTGTAGTGGTAGTGTATGTAGTTATGAGGTTGACATTACTGGTACACCTACACCACCAAATCTAACACCAACAGATATGTGTATAGATAATGGAGGTACAATAGAGTGTATCGATGGGAATACATACTGCCCTAATGCAGATGTCAATTTCTTAGTACAAGGGGTAGAACTTACTGTGGATCATTCATGGACGATTACCACTGTATCTGGTGGACCATTTGTAGGTGATGCTGCACCAATGACAATAGATGGAATGCTTCCTGTTACTTTTGAAAACGAAGGAGAATATATAGTTTGTATAAATAACATCAACAACGGATGTCAGAACTGGAGTGGAAACTTCTGTAGAACAGTAATAATTGCTGGACTAGATGATGAAGAATTTGACACACAAAACATTTGTGATATTGCTGATTTTGATGTTACAACATTAATGGATGACGATGCTACGAATCCGGTAGATCCAAATGGTGATGCAACCGATGGGTGGCAAGATCCAGCTACTGCTTTTATGATAGGTTCAAATACTGCTATGATTACTACGGCCCAAGGGTGTATGTATGAGCAGGAAGTAGAATTAGCTCTTTTCCCAGTTTCTGATGTAGGGTTAGTAGATATGACTTTTTGTAGAGACGACTTACCAATAACTATTGATGGAACTCAATATACAGAAGCTACTTTTGGAGGTGCTATTACTTTTTCACTACCGAATATTCCCTTAGTAAATACAACAGACGAAAATGAATGCGACTCGCTTATTGACATTGAATTAGAAATATTAGATATATTTAATGGTACGCTTACAGAAGGTATTTGTACTCCTGATGGAGTAATTTTAGAATTTGCCTACGATATTTCTTTGTCTACAGACATAAGTTTTATTACTTGGGTTTGGACAGATCCAAGTGGAAGTGATTTACCAGATGATACATTCAACCCAACAGATATTTTAGATAATATCGCTCCTACTAGTACTGGTAGTGGTATCTACAAATTGACTGGAACTGTTGTAAAAGATGGCGTAACGTGTACTTTCGAATATATGGTTGATATCGACTTTGAGGCTTTACTTCCTCCAATGCCTACAATTACAGGTCCTCCATTGATGATTTGTGAATCTGATAGTATTCAAACTTATACTGCATCTGATTTTGGCGACGCATTCAATTACATATGGGAGGTACCGTCCGGAGTTACTGTATTAAGTGGCGGCGGATTATCTGACCAAACAGTACAGATCAACTGGGCTGGAAATACTGGAGGAACCATATCTTTAACAGGCGTAAATGGTTGTGGAGAAGGAGATCCTACATCAATAAATATAACATTGGTACCATTACTATCTCCTGACTTTTCTGTTACAGCAGAAGTGTGTCAAGATAGCTCAACTGTAATCATGTTCTCAGGAGATCAAACGGATATAGACAGTTACACGTGGGATTTTGATGGTGGAACAATCAACAATGCAACGGGTGGAAATGGACCTGGACCGCATGAAGTCAGTTGGGCAGATGGTGGTGTCGACCATACAATCACATTGACAGTATTGCATAATGGAGGATGTACCTCTACAGAGACGTTCCAAGTTGTGAGTACAATTGCTCCATTAGCTGCACCGACTGTTAACTGTAATCCTGCAACAGGAGAGGTTAGCTTTACTTGGGCTGATGTGACAGGAGCAACAGGATATGATGTAATTGTAACTTCTACGGATTCAAATGGCGATCTTCATACAGGAACATTAAATGGAAATACATTCACAGTGACTGGCTTAAATGAAGGGGAGACCGTTACTATACAACTAATAGTCTTCACTGGAGATGCATGTGTGATGGTCGTAGGCACAGCACCGGGTTGCACTTCTCAGACTTGTGTTGCCCCTACTATTACGCTTGACGCTGGTGGCGGACCTGGTACATTGATTTCTGTTTGTACAGCTGATATTGTTGGAAACATTGATATCTCATCAGTAATAACAAGTGGAGAAACGGGAACAGGACAATATTCTGGTCCTGGTATTATCGATTCAGTAGCTGGTACATTTGACCCTCTACAGGCAAATATTGGAATAAATACTATCTCATATTTATTTATGACAGATGATCCAGTACCATGTATTGGAAACCAAACGATCCAAATAGAAGTATTGGAAACACCAACAGCATTGTTCTCACCGAATGTGGATACTGTTTGTATTTTGGATGCAATCACCTTGACCTATGAAGGAACTGCAGGAATTAATTCATCTGATTATACGGTAACTGATGGTCAAACATTCGACCAATCTAATCCTACAATTACGTTTACTCAGACTGGTGAACATACAATCACATTGACAGTGATAAAAGATGGTTGTGAATCATCTGAATTCGCAAGAACGGTCTTTGTAGATCCAGAATTAGAACCTGTAGTTATTGACTGTACTTCACAAGAAATAGATAATGTAGCATTTGGATGGGATCCAATTGTTGGAGCTACAGGATACTTAGTGACTGTGACTAATGCTGATGGATCTGTAGATCCACCGTTTACCACAACTGATCTATTCTATGCACAAGGTGGTTTAAACCCTGATGATAGTATATCAATATCTATTACTGTAATATCAGGAAATAAATGCCCTGGTAGTTTCGATGTGCAACAATGTTTTGCTAAGGCTTGTCCTTCAGTAGATGTGACTATTAATGCAATTCCAACGGAGTACTGTGTAGATGGGACTAATGCTGTTGTTGATTTATCTGCAATTGCTGATGGTGATGGAGATGATTCAGGTGATTTTATATGGTCCGGAGATGGTGTAACGGGAACTCAATTTGATCCTAATGGACTCCCTGAGGGACCTGTTACTATAAATGTAGAATATATAGAAAATGGGTGTGGCGGTTATTCTGATAATATCACTGTGAATATCACTCAAACCCCAGCTGCTTCATTTGATGTCGCACTTGATCCAATTTGTGTTGGTTCTACTCTTCCTTTTACATTTACTGGATCAAACTTACCAAATCAAAACATAGATTGGTCAGGTTCTGATGTTACAGTTACAGCCACTGCAAATCCAAATGAGTATGAAGCTACATTCAATACAGAGGGCATATTTAATATAATGTTAGATGTTACCAATGGCGCATGTAATACGGCTCCTGCGATGGCGACGATTATAGTAGAGCCAGAATTAATGTTTGGCCCGTTAGTTTGTTCTCCTGCCGAAACAAGTGTTTCATACTCTTGGGACGGAGTAGATTGTGCAACTGAATATGAGATATTTTTAACTGTGGATAACGGACCAGAAACATCTCAAGGTATACAATCCACTACTACCTTCTTAGCTGATAATCTACCAGAAGGAATAGAAGTATCTATAAGAGTAGTGGCAATCAGCGACTGCGCTTGCCCTGATGTAATGAACACTGTCACTTGCCCAACTTTAGCATGCATAGAAGTCGCTGTTGATGTATCGGCTATGGGAGGTGACACTGACTTCTGTTTTGCAGATGACTTAGGTTCAGTTGATGTCTTAGCAGAATTGATTGATAACACAGGAGATGGTTCAGGATTCTATTCTGGTACAGGCGTAGACCCTATATCTGGAACATTCGACCCAGTAGCTGCAGGTGTAGGTTCACACACTATCCTTTACACTTGGATAGAACCATTTGGTTGTGAAGAATTTATGGATTCTATTACATTCAACATATTTGAAAACCCTGAAGTGACTGCGATTGCTGATCCTATTGATTGTTATGATGATACTTTTACAACTTTGAACATTGTCCCGATGAATGGAGACGGAATCTATACTGTAACAGAAGGAGGAGTCGATATTGCTTTGGTGAGTGAAGTGATGGAAGGTACGTTCGATATCTTAGTAACAGATGGTAATAATTGTACAGCAGAGACTTCAGTGACAGTTGTAGTACCAGCAGAACCAATGCCAACAATTACTGGGTCTACAGAATTGATCGTGGGTGAATCATCTAACTATAGTATCGAGCAATCATTGTTCACAGGTCTAGCTATAGATTCTATCGTATGGACTGCGAATGGAAGTGTTATTTGTAACGAGATTGGATGTTTCAGTTTATCAAACGAAGAACCGATTGTGAATACAACCTATGAGGTGACCGTATTCTATAACAATGGATGTTCTGTTGTAAGATCTATAGAAGTAGAAGTAGCCGAACCAGATCCTATATATACAGTCGATATCCCAAATATCATATCACCTAATAACGATGGCGAAAATGATTTATGGATGATTGCTACTGGAGATCCTGAAGTAATAGTGAATTCAGTAAGAATATTGGATAGATGGGGAAATCTTGTTTTCGAAGTAATTGCACCTTATAGTCCGTTGAATACTTTGATAACTTGGGATGGTAAGTATAAAAATGCTGATCTTCAGCCAGCGGTATATGTATATTCAGTTACGTATTTCCAAGATGGAAGAGATCGTGTTAGAAACGGAGATATTACTATCATACGCTAATGTATAAGAAGGGAGATTCTTCCTTAAATATAAAAATAAAGCACTGCTCTTTTATTAGAGTAGTGCTTTTTTGTTTCAATAAAATTAGTTTCTTCCAACTACCCCAAAAGATCAATGTCTGCATCAACACCCATTCCAAACAACGCAAAATCATACTTCACGGGATCTATTGGATCAAATTGGCGTAGATTTTCCGTCAACTCTATCACCGTTTGCCAATCTCTCCGCTTCCTTTTTAATATTCCAATATGCCTAGCGACTCTCTCCACATGCACATCCAAAGGCATCATAAGAGCCGAAGTTGGAATACGTTTCCAAATACCAAAATCTACCCCATTATCATCTTCTCTCACCATCCAACGAAGAAACATATTAAGTCTCTTACAAGTAGATTTACGAGCTGGACTTGCGATATGCTTGGTTGTCCTTTGAGGTGCATAGGGATGATCAAAGAAGTATTCCCGAAAATGAATCAACGAAGTCTCCACATCTATAAACTTACCGTCTACCAAAAATGCATCTTCTAGCGAATCATACTTTTTATAATGATTCTGCAAAAATTCTAAAAAATAAATCGTATCAGTATAATTGAAAGTCCTATGCTTAAATTCAGCAAATCTTTTTCGATCACTTTCCTCATGATTAACAATAAAGTCATGCGGAGAGTCATCCATCAATTCAAAAAGCTGATTTGCTTTATTGATGATGGTAACCCTTTGTCCCCATGCTAAGATCGACGTCCAGAATGCCGTTATTTCTATATCTTCTTTTTTTGTAAATCGATGAGGGATTCCAACCGGATCTAAGTCAATAAAGCCAGACACATTATAGTGCTTGACTTTCTTATCTAGAAATGATTTGATTTTTTCTTTTTTGATCAACTACTATTTTTTGAAAACTATCACAAAAAAATCCCTAGATAAAATTTCATCTAGGGATTTATATTTACTTATAGATAGCGAGCACTTGACTCTTATTTACTACCCTTTAAGGTCTGTTTCACTTCAATAATTTCATATGGCTCGATAATATCACCAGCTTTGATGTCATTGAAGTTTTTGATTGTGATACCACACTCAAACCCAAACTTCACCTCTTTAGCGTCATCCTTAAATCGCTTCAATCCAGAAATTTCACCAACTACACCCTCTTTCGTAGGATATACAACAATACCATCTCTGATTATTCTGATGTGACTGTTTCTATAGATTTTACCTTCTGTAACATAACAACCTGCAATTGTACCGATCTTAGATATCTTATATGTTTCACGAACCTCAACTTGTCCTTGGATTTTCTCCTCTTTCGTAGGTTCTAGCATGCCTTCCATCGCCAATTTGATCTCTTCGATCGCTTCGTAGATGATGGAGTATGTTTTGATTTCTACACCTTCTCTTTCTGCTAGTTGTCTAGCATTTGATGACGGTCTTACTTGGAACCCAATGATGATCGCATCCGATGCAGAAGCCAATAGAATATCTGATTCTACGATCTGACCTACTGCCTTGTGTATTACATTTACTTGGATAGACTCAACAGACTGCTTGATCAAAGCATCAGAAAGTGCCTCGATCGATCCATCTACATCACCCTTCACGATCAAGTTCAATTCTTTGAAACTACCAAGAGCCAATCTTCTTCCAATCTCATCAAGTGATATACGCTTGCTTGCTCTGTTAGATTGTTCTCTTTCGATCTGAGAACGCTTAGTTGCCAATTGTCTAGCCTCTTGCTCTGACTCCATTATCTTGAACTTTTCACCCGCTTGTGGTGCACCACTCAATCCTAGAACCAATACAGGAGCTGAAGGTCCAGCTTCTTTCACTCTCTTTCCTTTCTCATTGAACATTGCCTTCACCTTACCTGAGTGTGATCCAGCGACCATAGAATCTCCTACTCTCAATGTCCCATTTTGAACGAGCATCTTAGTAACATATCCTTTTCCCTTATCAAGTGAGGCTTCTATTACTGTACCGTGTGCCTCTCTACTAGGATTCGCTTTGAGTTCCAGTAATTCAGATTCCAGAAGTACTTTTTCCAATAACTTATCAATATTCTCACCTTTCTTAGCTGATATATCTTGTGATTGATACGTACCACCCCAATCTTCAACTTGAAAATTCATTTGCGCAAGCTCAGCTTTAATTCTTTCTGGATCTGCACCATCTTTATCAATCTTGTTGATCGCAAATACAATAGGAACTCCCGCTGCTTGTGCGTGAGATATTGCTTCTTTAGTTTGAGGCATTATCTTGTCATCCGCTGCAACTATTATGATAGCAACATCCGTCACCTTTGCACCCCTTGCTCTCATGGCCGTAAAGGCTTCGTGACCTGGTGTATCTAAGAACGTAACTTTCTTCTTATCAGGACCAGCGACTACTTCGTATGCACCAATATGCTGTGTAATACCCCCTGCCTCACCATCCGCAACATTTGCGTTTCTGATAAAATCTAATAATGATGTTTTACCATGATCTACGTGACCCATTACAGTTACGATCGGTGCTCTTGGCATCAAGTCTGCTGGATCATCGATGATTTCTTCTTCTTCTTCTGAATCTTCATCTGCTCCGATAAACTCTACTTCAAAACCAAACTCAGACGCTACTAATTCGATCACTTCCGCGTCCAATCGTTGGTTAATAGATACAATCACACCAAGGGACATACAAGTCATAATAACTTCTGTCACCGCTTTCTCCATGAGGCTGGCCAATTCAGAAACTGAGATAAACTCAGTCACTTTTAATGTTGTTTCTACAGCTTCTAAGTCTTTAATCTCTTGCTTTTCTTTCTTATCGTCTCTATTATCTCTTCTTATCTTTGAACGTTTATTCTTTCCGCCACCAGATAATCTAGCCAAAGTAGCTTTGATTTTATCGTCGATTTCCTTTTGAGTAACTTCTTTTACTTCATCTCTACGACTACTTCCTCTTGATGAGGTTCCGCCTCTGTTACTACCTGCTCTATTGCTACCCGCTCTATTGCTACCCGCTCTATTGCTACCCGCTCTATTGCTACCCGCTCTATTACTACCACCACCTGTAGCAGGAACACCTTTAGCTGGTATCTTTTTACGCTTTCTTTTCTTTCTATCGACTTCGGCTTTTTTAGTATCTTTTTTCGGCTTCTTATCTGGCTGAATTGTACTCAAGTCGATCTTCCCTTGGATCTTGAGACCCGCTAAAGATGGAGTTTTAGCTCTCATCATTTCCTCTACCACAGGAGCTTTAGTTCCTTTTGTTGGGGTTGTCTCTTTTGTCGCTGGTTTCGGTGTTTCCTCTACTTTTACTGGCTTTTCAGTTACAGCTTTAGGCTTCTCTTTAGATTTCACCTCTGGAGTAGCCTCCTTTTTAGGTTCTTCTTTTTTAGCTTTCTTTGGCGGTTTCCCAGCTGTACTAAGGTCGATTTTTCCTAACACTTTGATCCCAGGAACTAACCTTTTAGGAGCTTCCTCTTTTTCAGCAACAATTTCCTTGATCGCCTCTATTTTTTCTTCTACTTCCTTTGGAACTTCTATTTTGACAACAGGCGTAGGAGCAGGCTCTACTTTTACTTCAGGAATTACTACCTCTTTTACAGGTTCTGGTTCCGGAGCAGGTGCTGGAACTTTCACTACTACTGGTGCTGGTGCTGGCTCAGGTACTTTTACTACCGGAGGCGCTGGCTTTTCTTCCTTATTCTCATAACGACTTCCGATGACTAACTTGTCAGCCTTTTCTTTTGCTGCCATAGAATCACTAAACTCTAGAAGCAACTCATCATGCATCTCATCCGAAATCTTAGAAGTAGGCTTATTTTCAATATCATAACCCTTCCCTTTTAGGAAGTCTACGATAGTGCTCGTACCTACGTTAAGTTCTTTCGCTATTTTTACTAATCTTATTGCCGCCATTCAGCTTTTTTACGTTTCTTCTTTAAAGGTACATAATTTATACCTTCTTACTAATATTAGCCCATCTCCATCAGGGATCAAGGAATAAGATACATTTCTATATCTCTTTATATATCGGTCTTATCTATGCTTCGACCTTAAAGAGATATTCGCTAGATATCTCTAATATTTATTGTGAAAATCAGTGAAATTACCCACTATTCTTCTTTCAGTTCTGTCTCCAAGATCTTGATTACTTCATCGATCGTCTCTTCTTCTAGATCCGTTCTTCTAACCAATTCTTGTTTACTCAATTGTAATACTGATCTGGCCGTATCACAACCGATGTTCTTAAGTGAAGTAATCACCCAATCTTCGATCTCATCGCTAAATTCGTCCAATTCTACATCCTCTAACTCTGCCTCATCAGTCTCTCTGAATACATCGATTTCATATCCTGTCAGTTTACTTGCCAACTTAATATTACTACCTCCTTTTCCTATCGCCAAAGATACTTGATCAGGCTTGAGAAATACGGCTGCTGTCATCTTTTCATCATCCAAATTGATCGATGAAACCCTTGCTGGCGTCAATGACCTCTGGATAAACAATTGACTATTAGCTGTATAGTTTACGATATCAATATTTTCGTTTTTCAACTCTCTTACTATACCGTGGATTCTTGATCCTTTCATACCGACACACGCACCGACAGGGTCAATCCTATCATCGTAAGACTCTACAGCTACTTTTGCTCTTTCACCTGGGATTCTTACAATCTTCTTTACAGTGATCAGTCCATCTTCGATTTCTGGTACTTCTTGCTCTAACAACTTTTCCAAAAATAAACTATCTGTACGTGATACTATTACAACAGGATTATTGTTCTTCATTTCTACTCTTCGGATGATTCCTCTAACCATATCACCTTTACGGTAATAGTCAGCTCTGATCATTTCATTCCTCGGTAGTATCAATTCGTTTCCCGTTACATCATCTATGATAAGTAATTCTCTCTTTAAGATTTGACTTACTTCACCAAGTACAATTTCACCCACTCTATCCATGTATTTCTTGTATACCTCATCTTTCTCAAGATCCATAATACGAGAAATCAATGTTTGACGAGCTGCCATAATTGATCTTCTTCCAAATTCTTCTAGTGTCAACCCTTCATAACATTCTTCACCTACTTCGTAATCTTCATCAATAGATACCGCCTCTGAGAATGATATCTGGGCTTGCTCATCCATTACCTCACCATCTGGTACGATCTGTCTTACTCTCCACATTTCAAGATCACCGTTTTGTGTATTTACGATGACATCAAAATTCTCATCAGACCCATATTTTTTCTTGATCAATGTACGAAGAACATCTTCCAATACACGTACCATTGTAGGTCTGTCTATATTTTTACCGGCTTTAAATTCCGAGAATGATTCTACTAAATTCATCATTTCTTTAAATTTTTAACTACCATATTATTTTATCTTTTATATTCTAAACACCTCCTCTACTTGAGACACTCCTCTTTTACTTCTTTTTCTTTTTGAAACTGATCTTGATTTTTGCTTCTTTGATCTCGCTTCTAGGTATTTCTCGAGTAATCTCTAAGGTCTTCTTCTTTTTCCCTTCTTTGACCACCTCTTCATAATATACACTGATACTTTCATCAGATGCTGTCATAAGTTCTCCCAGAACTTTTTCTTTCTCTTCACCGTGGAGTTTCACTTCAATGTCTCTCCCAATATTTTTTAGATACTGTCTTGTCATCTTTAGTGGTTTTCCAACACCCGCTGAACTTACATCAAGAGTATATT
Organism: uncultured Saprospirales bacterium; assembly: GCA_963975265.1. Classification (GTDB taxonomy): domain Bacteria; phylum Bacteroidota; class Bacteroidia; order Chitinophagales; family Saprospiraceae; genus CAJXUU01. The sequence continues at coordinate 29,514 of CAXBGT010000020.1, read as the reverse complement.
TTATACCTAACCATTGTTCTTCATCGATTACAGCTTCAATAAATCGACTTACTTTTCTACATTTCAGAAAAGTAATAGAATCATCACTGTCGAGGAAAACCTCTACTTTGGTATTGTTTACTCTCAAATCAACGAGAAAGCAATCATCATACTCTAACTCTTTGAGAGCCTGATCTATAAGTTTTTCAAATTTCTTTTCTATCATGCTCCATTTCGGTTACTATGACCTATTAGAATGACAAAAGGGAACTAACCGTTCCCTCTTCTACTCTCCAATCTGCCGCAAATGTAAGGTATTTTAAGGAATTTGCCTAATCTTATTGACACGAAATGTAGTGTTCTCAAGGATTGACAAAATATGATGCCATTCTCCTCGTTTGATTAATCGTTCACACTCATATTAAAATTCGTGTATATGAAGACTAATATTTACTTTTCAGCGATCATATTTATAATTTTTTCCTGTCAGGACTCTATGGAGGCCCCCCCAATGGAAGATCCTTGGATAAAAGAAGATCCTGACTGTGCTGCATTCGATGAAAAAGCTTTAGAAATCATTACTGGAATTAGATTTTTTGATGATAATGGTAGTCAATTTGGCCAGGCAGGGAATCCTAATGTAACTACAGAAAGTCCAATTCAAATCTATCCAAACCCTAACAATGGAGTGATCGCGATCTCTAAACAAAATAATGTTGAATATGACCTATTTATCTTCCCTTGTGTGAAGGACACCTCGTGTTCAGAAGTTGATTTCGACGAGGATATATTTGAGTATTCTATAGATTCTCTTTACACTCTTGACAGCACTACCATTGATATTTCAACTCAGAATTTACAACTTCAATTTCATTCAAACTTTGAAGTGGGTTATTACAAACTCGTGTTTTTTAGTGAAGGAGAAGATGTGATCGTAGAAAATATATATTTTGACTCAAGTAAATCACGAAATGAAATAATTGATTTTTTGAATGGTGAATTTTGAAATAAGCCCTACTTAAAAACAATAAAAAGACCTTAACTTCTCATATGCGAACTTTCATCATAGGAGACATTCACGGGGGATTGCGATCACTCCATCAAGTCATTATTAGGTCAGGATTCGATGCTTCAGAAGACAGAATTGGTTCTATGAAGTATTAAGGGACAATATTGACCATTTTCGAAATGAACAGTTCATTAGTGCGTTCTATATGAATTGGTACAGGCAAGGCGGTCAGGCTACATACCGATCTTATGCTAAACATTCTCATGAAGCGATTATCAGACATAAAGGGCAGTTCTATGAAAACTAGTACTTTATCACTTAGAAGACAAAGTACTATACATTCATGCGGGATTTCATTATAATCTCGAGTTTATGTACGCCGTTCATCATCAACCTGCAAGTTTATATTGGGACAGGAAATTATATGAAAGGGCTCTGCATCTCCACAATCTAGAGCGTCGCGGTGCTGTTTTAAAACCAGAAAATAAAAATATCGGAGGATTTGATCGAATTTACATCGGACATACAACTACCACACGGAATAATAAGGAACCAATACTGACGTGCAATCTCGTGAATACGGATCAAGGCGGCGGATGGGAAGGAAAGTTAACCATATGGGAACATGGTGCAGATCAATATTGGCAGTCTGATTTTGTAGCTGATTTGTATCCTGAAGTACATGGAAGGAAGAAGATCAAAAAACAGGCACTTTTTCAGCTATAATGACAACAAATTTGCTTAATAACAGGTCTAGATAACAAGCTCCTTTTCAAAGAAGATTTATCTTTACAAAAAACTGTTCCATGCCAAATACATTTTTTCATAGAGTTTCTTTATTTTTTCTGTTAGTTATTGTCATTCCTATCTATGGAAGTGCCCAAAATATTGTGAATAAAACTATTCCCTCAGAAAAGATCAAACAAGAAGCTTTTGAGGTGATTTCTACTGCCGACTATTATCATATAAATATTGATCAACTAAAGAAAATACTCAACAGCAGTAAAACAATAGAAATTACTATTCCTCTAGACAATCGAAGCAAAACGATATTACTAAAAAAAATTAATATTCTCACTCCAGAATATCGTCTCTATACGAGCTCTGGTAAAACACTCAATACCGCAACAAAATACTCTTTCTACCATGGAAAAGTGGAGGGTGCCGCCGATTCAAAAGTATCGATGATTTTCTATGATGATAAACTATCGATTAGTATTTTTGATAGGGATGGAAATTATGAAATTAATAAACTTGAAGATTTATATGCAGGATATTATTACCATGATCGCAAATTACCAGCAGATCAAGAATGGGAATGTCAAGTAATAGATGCGTCAGAGAACAAACCAAGCATTGAGGATAACCAAAAGCGATCCAGTACTCCAGAATGTGTCACGACATTTTTAGAGATTGATCACAATATGTACAACAAGCACGGAGGAAATATTGCAAATGTAGAGGCATGGGCTATGACCTTGTTTGCACAAGTTGCCATTTTGTATATAGAGCACAATGTACCTATCAATATTTCAGGTATACAAATTTGGGACACGGCCGATCCATATGTGTCAGCTTCAAATACTTCTCAGGCTCTTAATCTATTCAGAACTGCTGTCCATAATAATCCAAATTTTAATGGTCGCCTAGCACACTTGCTTTCTGGACGTGGTTTAGGCGGAGGTATTGCTTACCTGAACGCGCTTTGTAACAACTCTACTAATGTAGCCGTAAGCGCCAATTTAGGCAGCGGCAGTACTCCCTATCCTAACTACTCTTGGAATGTTATGGTCGTAGCGCATGAGATGGGTCACAACATGGGCTCTAATCATACCCAGGCCTGCGTCTGGAATGGAAATAATACGGCAATCGATGGATGTGGCAATATAGAAGGAAGTTGTGATGACCCCGGTAATCCACCTAATAATGTGGGAGGCACCATAATGTCATATTGCCACCTTACCTCTGCAGGGATCAATTTTAACAATGGATTTGGGCCGCAACCAGGCGAACTAATCTATGAAAGATTTGAAAATGCATCTTGCGTAACAGGAGAAAACTGTTCTTACGTGTCACCATTCAATGACATATGCAACAGAGCAAAAGAACTCCCAATACTAAATTACTGTATTGAAGGATATTTTGAAAATTATGCAGTCACCCCTTCAGGCGATGGGGGTAATATGAGTTGTGGAAATTCTGGTGTGGAAAATGATTTGTGGTTCGCGTTTGAGTACTTAGATGTCGATAGTTTAACCATTGAAGTACAAGCGACGGATATTATTACGGATTTAATCGTAGAAGTATATTCAGGTGATTGTAATTCGTTAACCTCAATAGATTGCGGGTTTTCCACAAATGGATCAGGCGTTTCACTTATTCTTGATGATCCTACTTTAATTGGACAAACTGTTTTTATCAGAATTGTAGAAGAAGGGTCAGATGAAGAAGGTGAATTTTCTATTTGCTTGTATTTTGAGGATTTGCCTTGTCAGTCTCAACTTGATACACTTATCAATATTTATGAAGATCTAAGTGGTACTTCATGGACCAATAATCAAGGTTGGGATGATGGATTTTTAAATGGAACATGTGACTACTGTAATTGGTATGGAATTACATGCAATTATCTTGGTCAAATCATAGAAATAGACTTATCGAACAACGACTTACAGGGAAGTCTTCCTCAAGATCTTGCAGCTCTTATTGAATTGAAACAGTTGAATTTAAGCAATAATATACTTATAGATACTATCCCTGATTATTGGGATTCTTTAGATCATTTACTGGTTTTGGATATGCGGTTCAATCAATTTACTGGCGCTATACCAAGTTCATATTCTTCAATGACAAGAATTAATAAAATACATCTTGATTATAATTCTCTTGACAGCATTCCTGTTGGTTTGGGTTATAATAACTCTCTGCGAACTTTTACTGCATCGAATAATGTGTTAGAAGGATGTTTTGTAAATGGAATAAGTAGTTTTTGCAGCAAGGACTCTATTGACCTTAGTAATAATATAGGATTGCCCTATGCAGGAGACGTTACTTTATTATGCGAAAATGGGTGGGGCTCAGATTGGGATATGGATGGTTTTTGTAGAGAAGTGGAGGATTGTAATGACTATGATGCTGCAATAAATCCTGATGCTGATGAAGTCTTATGTGATGCGATCGATAACAACTGCGATGGTACGATTGATGAAGGATCTGACTTTGGGCCAAACATATGGGTTGGTCCTGATTCTCTTGGCGTTTTTGACGACCCAGTAAATTGGAGCCTTGGGCATATTCCTAAGATTTGTGAAAACCTCGAAATAGGCATGACCGGGGATACAATTGATTTGATCATTATTGGAAACGGGACCGGCGAAGGCGGTAGTCAGGGAGGTGGAGAAGGAGCCTCTACTAGTTTGCAAATTCGAAATTTGAGTATTGGGTCCTTTTCCACACTCCACCTTCTAGAAAACAATTCATTATCTATTTTGGGTAATGGTGTAATTGAAAACAATGGTACCTTCAATGTCATTGGCTATATAAACATTCGAGATCAAAATAATACAACCAATACAGCATTTCTTAACAATGGCACTGTCAATGTTATTGGTTTTGGAGGACTAAATGTAAATGAAATTGGAGATTATGGTCTTCATAATACAAGTACAGGAATTATAGAGTTAAATGGATACTCTTATCTAGAATCATATGATAGTGAAGTTGCTAAAAGTGCTATCATAAATGAAGGAGTGATTAATGTTTTTGGTTCTCTATCGATATATGGGACATATACAGAAGACAAGGCAAAGAATAAAAATGGAGGTGTATTAGATGTGAAAAATGGAGGCATATTTAATATATATTAATTCTGTTTTACTTTTAACGACGGGATATATCATATTTCATCAGCAATCTCTTGCATTAGATCGCGTTGTGATAATCGATTAATAACGTCCTGTACTTTCAAGCTGTCAAATATATATTTTGATTTGACTCTTGGTCTTTTCTCTATATTTACATGTTATTAAATCTTCAAATTTAAAGAAGGAAAATCTCTACAAAGCGAACAACTCAAATGTCTAATAATCTAAAGACCCAATTTCATTCAGGAAAACTTTACATGATGCCTTGTCCGATAGTAGATGAGCACATTGACTCCTTATCAATTGAGGCTATCGATAGAATAAGAAAAACGTCCCACTTTGTGGTGGAACGAGCTCGTACAGCTCGACGATTTCTGAAAATTGCCGGTCATCCCTCGCCTATTTCTGATCTTATCCTATTTGAATTAGATAAAAATGCTCCAGAAAAGGGATTAAACGATTTTTTAGAGATTTTGAAAAAGGGAACTGACGTAGGCGTTTTTTCTGAAGCGGGGTGTCCTGGCATAGCTGATCCTGGTCATCTGGCAGTAACTTATTGTCATGAAAATAATCTTGATGTAGTTCCACTAATCGGCCCCTCATCAATCTTATTAGGCCTTATTTCATCTGGGTTGAATGGACAGAACTTCGCCTTCAATGGATATCTGCCTAATAAATCACCTCAACTGATCCAAAAACTAAAATCTCTTGAGCAATTGGCAATGAGAACCAATCAAACTCAGATATTTATGGAGGCTCCTTATAGAAATGAGTTTATGCTAGAGCATTGTATGAAGACCTTTTCTCCCAACCTGAGGCTTTGTGTAGCATGCGACATCAATGGCCCTAGTCAATTTATAAAAACGAAAACAGTCAAAAATTGGAAAGGGACGAAATGGAAGCAATTCCATAAACGTCCCTCTATATTTTTGATCGGAAAGTAGGATTAATCAACCAAATGAGCTTTTGCAGCTTGTAGCACTTCTTCCGATTCGCCTTCAGCGTTAGCTATAAAAGCTACTATTTCGATATGTTCAGGTACCCATAAACCAGTACCATCATCTGGAATAGTATAAGTATATGTCTTAGATTGTGCTTGATCTTTTGTCAGTTGGCTAGCAAATGTATCACCATCAAATTTAGTAATTACATCCCTCAATACATGATTGTGTTTGTATTCTTCAATTACTTGGTTTTGATCATCCTGAGCATCAATTATGTCACTTTCTGTAAGCATTATGGACACTTTAAACTCACCAGACAAATTTTCAAGGGGTAACGCAACAACAGTTACGTCAAGGACTCTAGTAATAGGGTCAAAGCTTTTTATTATTGTAACCTCCATGACTTGTGGTTTCTCTAATTCTCGGTCTACAAAAGTTCCCCATGCACCACTTGCTGGATGGCCCCATAGTCCGTCTGCCTCTAATTCTTCGAATCGTTCTCTATTAAAATATGCTGATGGTTTTCCTAACCAATCTTTAAGAAATATTTCTAAATCCGCCGCATCCTCATTTCTGAAATCATATTTACTTTCATCTAAAGGTTTTGCAAGATCTATCCCGTGTATCGCTACAATTACTACATTATCAGGATATAAATTTTGAATTGATTCTAATCTTGCAGAGCCCGCTGGGCAATTAGGACACCTTACTCCTGTCAATTCCTCTACGTAAACTACTTTACCTGTATCGATAGGTTCGAATTCAGGGATTATCACCATTTTTTCTTCACAAGAAATCATCATGAAGACGACTGCTAAAAGATAGATTATATTTTTCATCACTTTTATGATTTACTATTTTAAAAATTAGATGCTATTGAGAATTTAACTCCGCTAAATGCTGGTTCTAACCGACAGATACCTCCAGAACAAACGATTCCTTCCACTTGCTTAACGTACCGTAGCTGGAATCTATTTGCTTTGTTAACGTATACAACTCCCAAAGTTGGATATACTAAATTAAGACTTTCTCCTGTTTCTGGGTCTTGAGGAGATTTCTTTGATGGTGCGATATTGTACATCATCGATGCTTCGAATATCCAATGTGGTGCTAGACCCACTTCTGCCAATGCAAAGAACCAACTTCCGAAGTCTTCTTGTGTACTCATATATTGAGATTCAAATCGTATTGATTTTTTTCTTGAAAATTTATATAGAAAATCAACATAAGGAGTCACAGTACTTACTATTGGTACTTCAGGTTTAACTTCATACGTTTCTTGGTTGTATTTCTGAAGTTGTAAACCACCAGTTAATTGCCATTTTCTTTTGTATTTGTATACAACCTCTCCTAGTATTTCCCTATAAAGCAGGTCTCCATCAAGGGTCGTAATATTCGAATAGTTAACCAGCGCATTTATCTTTTTACTAAATCGATATCTCACATCCGCTTGATATGCTAGCTCGCTAAGGACTTGAGTCGCTGGAGCATATCTTGCTGTCAACCTATAAGTATTGAACCTATTCATCGGTGGGATATAATTAATTAATCCTCGATTAAGGCTAAGGTTTGGGTTTGACCTGAAGTCAAAATTTTCAGTTCTTTTACCCTCTAAAGTTATTCCAAGTTTTCCCTTTGCAAATGAGACACTTGAATAAACAATAGAACCCGAGTCTTTCCGAAATTTACCAAAAGTAATTTGACCAGATGGTTCTGTTCTCAATTCTGAAGGATCAAAAAATGCTTCCGCTGACTTATACGCTCCCTCTAAATACCATGTAAAACTTTTATACGACAGCGTATTATAGAAACTTGCCAAGTAAGTATTATAAACTGGCTTGATTCTTTCTTCAGGAATATATGTCTTTACATTATCAATGATAAGATTCATACTTTCATCCGATAATGTTCTGTTGACAAATCCGATACCCGGACTAAGACTTATTGGGCTATCTTCCGAACCAAGCGATAAAAAGCCTTCGATAGATCCACCTTTGATAATACCTGGATTTACTCCGAATAGGAATTTCTGCTTTCCACTGAATCCCTTGATCTTCCAATTTTCCGAAAGCTGGTAAGTTACTTTTGCCCCAAGTAGTGCATTATCAATCAACAGTGGTCTTGATTCCCATGCTCTATAAATAATTCCACTTCCTATCTGGTCATATATATAGCCAACTTCTACATTAAACTTATTAATCTGCTTATTGATAAACCACCTTCCAATACCTTGATCAGTATAAGAACTAGTGGGGTTAAATAAGTTAGAGTTGTTAAACATATCAAATCTGACTCCCATATTGAATCCTTTGACACTATAGTTGAGATTAAGCCACGCTTCACCACCAGTAAGTTGCCTATCATATTGTGGTGTGTTATTCGCATTGATCAGAGAATCTCTTAAAAACACATTGAAATTTGATTCAAAATTACCAGAAAAGACTCCTTCATCTTGTGCTGACATTTGATTCATACACCCCAATACAAGCAATCCCCAAATTGCTTTTCGAATGAATTTTATCATTTTATTGTTTTAGTTTAGTTGTTACATTATTTGCTATGAAAACCCTAAGGTACAGGCAATAGCTGTTAAAGAATTCAAAAATATAAAATATGACTCAGCTTTCTAGTTACTTGGCGAGATATTGCACGTCAAGAGGCTGTATGTTACATATAAGACATGAAAGAAAGAATGATTTTCATAAATTGAAATAAAAACTTTATCATTGTCTCATCTTGACTAAATTAAACTGAATAAATATGAAACAATTTTTTGCAATTCTAGGAGTCTTCGTTTTATTATCTGCTTTTACATATAACAATGCTCCAGCTGCTGATGGTAAAACACTTCCTTCCGTAAATATTAAGTCACTTGACGGTAAAACAGTGAATATCCAAGATTTCGTAGGCAAAGGAAAAGTAACTGTAATTAGTTTTTGGGCTACTTGGTGTTCACCTTGTAAAAGAGAACTTGATGCAATAGCAGATATATACCCTGACTGGCAAGATGAATACGATGTAGAATTATTAGCAATAACGATTGATGATGCTAGAGGAGTAGCAAAAGTGCCAGCAATGGTCGCAGCTAAAGGTTGGGACTACACAGTATTATCAGACTCTAAGCAAGAGTTGCAAAGAGCACTTAATTTCCAAACCGTTCCTCAAACATTCTTATTGAACGGAGCTGGCGAGATCGTATACACACACAGTGGATATAGTCCAGGTGACGAATTCGAATTAGAAGAAGAAATCAAAAAAGCGGCTGGTAAATAATCCAATCCTTTCAAAATATTCAAAAGGGACATTATTAATTTGGTGTCCCTTTTTTTAATTGAACCTCGGCAGATTCTAAGTTCAATAAGGAAAAACAAGGTCAGAAAGACATCAACTGATCACTTTCAAATGTCCAATCAGGAGTAACAATTTTATTCTCGATTTGTGATATTAGATACCAAGGACTGTTTTCTGGGTTCTGAAGGTTCTTTAATATATGAATTTGTTGAGCAGGCATATAACTTTGTGCTAGAAGTATTGCCTTATCTCCATTTTCAGGATTTTTGCACATATCAACTATAATCACTGCATGCCCAGGAGAACCACCCCAGATAATCACATCGCCTATTTCTATTTCATCCAAAGATTTAGTTTTCAGTTCCTTCGATAATGATAAAGTACCTGCATACATAAATACTTGATCTAAATAGGCTCTAAAATCCTTGTAGCTCTCTTTGGTGTCACTGCCATCAATCCAGTTGGTTCTATTTCCTTTTACAACCAAATTCTTGCCTTCTCTCCATTTTTGGTACTCGAATTTCCATCCATTGGTAAAATTGAAGGCTATATCACCATACCTTTTGTTTTCGAATAGATACTCCGACCTTAATCTCATAACAGCATCTGCACATTGCTGAAGGTCACTTTTTCCTACATCTATATCTAAAACTCCAGCATGTCCATCTTGATAGTATTTAAGTGACCCATCAAATAGGTGAACTTTTTCTCCATCAGGAAGCAATGGGAATTCTCTTAAATAATGAGCAAATGAGTTTTTCTTTTCAATTGTCCTTTCAAACCCAACCGGTACTGGAAAACGACTAGAAATATTTGACCCTTCATCTGTCTTTTTTGCTAATTCATTAATCTTACCTTCAGTCAATAGAGATTTCTTATGGTCGACTTGCTTGCAAGAAAAAAACAATGCTAATGAGCAAAATAGAATAGTATAAAAATAATTCATTTCGTAACTTTGATATATAACGTCATCTTATATTGTGCAATTGTACAAGTCAATAACAATCAATGGTCTCATACGCTACCGCTAAATCCAGAGCTGATCTAAATCAAATATTGGACCTCCAAAAGGCTAATTTGAAATCGAGCATCTCATTAGAAGAGTGCGAAAAAGATGGTTTTGTTACGCTCTCCCATGATTTTGAATTGTTAAAAGAGCTTAATACACCCTATCCTCATATAATAGCAATGGATGGATCAAATATTGTGGGTTATGCTCTTGTTACCACACTTGACAAGGTATCTTCTATACCTCTTTTACAAACAACTATAGAAGAATTAATTGGTGTGAAGTATCACGGAACAAAGGTATTGGAGATGAAGTATTTTATTATGGGTCAGGTTTGTATCCATAAATCATATAGAGGCCAAGGAATATTTCAAGGTTTATATCAAAAAATGAAAGATGAGATGAAATCAGATTTTGAAATCATAATCACAGAGATTACTACAGATAATAAACGATCCATGCGTGCCCATGAAAAAGTAGGTTTCGAAATACTCAAAATACATAGTGAGAATGATTCTGACTGGGCATTAGTTGGATTAAATTTACGAAAATGATTCAGCCAAGTTGAGAAATTCCACTGCTTATAACTTAGAAATAAAGTCTCTTATCATTTCTAGAACGTTCTCATCGAAGGTTGTTTCTATAGTTGCATATTCTGCAAGATCACACTTTAAACAAGGTTGGAATAGGTGGTTTAAACCATCAACAATCTTAATCTGCGCTTTATTATTACCTGAAATAGCAAGATTTGTCATGATTGCATTGGTGTTTGCTTTTGCTTCTACTTGGATATCTTTTGATCCATTCAATATGAATACAGGACACTTCGTCTTTTGCCATGATTCAGTTGGGTCATAGGCTAAAAAGTACCTAAACCAAGGTGAAAAGAATGATTGTGCAAGTGACGTATAATAAGAGGCTTTTGTCGGGGCCAATAATTTCTGATCTGCTTCAGACAATTTATCATAAAAGCCATGTACAGCATGAATCAAGGTGTCAAACAGTTGTTTTGGTTCTTTATCTTGATTGACAATGCTATAGATAATAGGCAGATTCTGCTCTGTTATTTCTAGTCCTTCAGGTGACATTCCACTTTTTTCCAAAACCATAACATTCTGATATGTCATAAGATCACTTATCGGCACACCAGGTCCTGCAAGAGAAACTATGTAACCCAAGTCTTTATTCTGCGATGCTACTATAGGTGCAATCATACCGCCTTCACTATGACCTATAACTCCTATTTTGCTTTTATCTATTTTGTCTAAGGTTTTAGCATATTGAAAAACTGTGTTTGCATCCGCTGCAAAATCCGCCGATGTAGATTCTCCATGATTTCCCGTAGACTTCCCTACACCTCTGTCATCATATCTAATAACTGCGATTCCAGCACGAGAAAGGTAATCAGCAATGACCAAGAATGGCTTATGCCCTAATATATTGCTATTTCTATTCTGCCTGCCCGAACCAGAAACTAATATTGCCAATGGAAAAGGTCCCTCTCCTTTTGGTGAAGTGAAAGTTCCTGCCAATGTTACACCAGTTGCCTCATTTTCGATAGACACATCTTGCATATCATAAGGAAAAGGCTCCTCTGGCGTTTGTGGTCGTTTGAACTCTGTTTTTGCATCAGTTCGTTTCAGATTTAATGCTGTTGCTCTACCTTGATTCCACTCCCCTACAAACTCTTCGGACTCATTGTCGTATACCGCATCATATCGAGCTCTGAATGTTGTGTACATAATCGTCAATGTATCTCCACTTATCACCAAAGTAGATGACTCGACATCTTCTAAATTTTGAATAGGAACACTCAGGAGCACTTTTCGCTCCGACTCTTTGATTTCGAAATCGATTTGCATTTCGATACCTCCAGCGGCTATTACTCCTGTCCATAGGCCATCAAATTTATTTTGAGCTATCGATGAGGTAGAAATAATCATCAATAAAAAGAAGGCAAATAGTTTAAAGACATTCATATTTGAGTAGTTTGAAATTAATTTTGATTTGCTTGCAACGTTTTTCAATAGGTAAAGATAATATAAGCGCAACCCAATTGAATGCACTACTTTATCAATAACTAATTACCAAAAATGATTCCAAGAAGAATCTTAAAGAAATTGAAAAAATGAAAAAATTATTATTTCTCTTTGCTGCATTGATTATAACGGTTACAAGTTGTAGAAAAGATATTCATACAGACGATACTATCTTCATACCAATTGGAGAAGATGTTACAACTAATTTGCATGGTCGAGTTGTAGATATAAGTGGTCGTTCTGTCCCTGAGGCAGAAGTTATCGTCAACGATAAAATGTTTTTCACCAATGGTGATGGATACTTCTACATGCCTAATATTACTGTACCGAGTGATGGATTTACAATTAACGTGAGAAGTCAAAATGATGAGAAGGTACTTAGAAGAGTGACACCACAACCAGGCAATAATACTTATGAGCAGATCATACTTCCACGAGGTGAATCATTTTCAGTACATTCTGGAGATGGCCTTGTCATGGCTAGTGATACTACAAATCAAGTAACCGTCTCAATTCAAGCAAGTACCCTTGTTGACGTAGAAAATAATCTTTATGAAGGCGATTTCTTAACGAAAATAATATACTATGATCCTACCAGACTAACTACTTTAAGAACTATGCCTGGCAATTTACAAGGAATCAGTAAGGAAGGCGAAAATGTTACTCTTGGTTCGTTTGGAATGGTCAATATTGAAGTGATAGGTATAAATGGGGAGATTCTAAAACTTGCTGAAGGCAAAACAGCGGCCGTAAAAATGAAGGCTTCAGCGCTTATTGAGCTTTTTAATTCTGTACCGACCTGGAGACTTGACGAAACTAGCGGTCTCTGGTTAGAGAATGGCAACGCAGAATTACTGCAAGTTGAAGATATTTTTTTCTATGTTTTTGATATTTCAAATTTCAATAGTTGGAATTGTGACATAAGAGAACTAAATACAAACCTATCTGGAACCATCCTTGATGAATCTGGTGTGCCTATCGAAAATCGCCTGGTCCAATTTACTTTTGCGTCTGGAGGAAATGATTTCTATTGCACTGGCGGAAATACTAATAATTTAGGAAATTTTGATGCTGTAGTCCCACTAGATAAAATGTTGACGCTAAGCATTTATGATCAGAACTGTAACGGAATCATCTACCAAGCGGAGATCGGTCCATTCAGTGGTGCTGAGAATAATCTAACTATTGAGGTAAAACTTACTAAAGAGCATTATTTAATCACTGGGGTAGCTATTGATTGCAATTCAGATTTAGTTTTTGACAACGCAACAGTATTTTTATATGACCTCAATGCTAAAGTGCGTGTGAGCACACAGACAGATGCTGATGGTTCATTTGCTATTCATAATACATGCTTTTTTGGAGAAAATATAGAAGATGGATTCAGGATAGTTGTACTAGACCTTAATACATTCAACAGTTTTTCTTCTCAAAATTTTCCATTTACAGAAGTGGATATTAATGTGGGCAATGTGTTTGCATGTGAAGATTTGACAGAATTTATAAATGTAGATTCTGGATTAGGAGTAGTTTCATTTGAAAACCCAAGCACTTCATTTGATACAGATTCTCTTTTTATGAGCGCTAGTAATAATCAAATGAGTTTTACATTATTCGCTAATGGGATTACAGAGGGCACGCACACAGTTGATTTTTTAAGCATAACATTAAGTGATGATCAACAACTAAGCTGTACATCTCAATTTGCACACACAATCTGTACTGAAGCCGTAGTATTCACCATTACTGAGAATAATGACAATCTGCGATATATTGCAGGAAATATCTCTGGTCTCTTATACTATGGAGAGTTTCAGGAACCAGACCTTACTCTCGAAAGTGATGTATTCATAGAATTTAGGGTGAACTATTAGCGCCATAAACCTAGATTAACTCTTCTGTTTAGCCACCAAAATGAAGAGTCAATTAATATAAATAGAAAATAATTAAGACAACCAAATTGTAAACGAGCCACTTAACTAAATTGAATAAAGAACAACAAATAAATGCGATCAAAGACTGCGCCAGAGGAGACTCGGCAGCTCAGCGGATGCTGTTTATGGAGTTCTCAGAAATGCTATTGAGTACAAGCAAAAGGTACATGGGCAATGAAGCCGAAGCTAAGGATGTCTTGCAAGATAGTTTTATGAGGATATTTAAATATGCGCACACGTTTGACCACCTAGGAGGAAATCTCAAAGGATGGATGAAGACGATATGTATCAGAGAGGCACTGAAGCAGATAAAAAAGAAGAAACGGACCGCATCAATGGATGAACTAGATTATATACCAACTGTAGATCCTGTAGCAGTGCAAAATTTAGATACAGAAGAACTCCATAACCTGATAAGTGAACTCCCTGAGAAACAACGAACAGTGTTTAATTTATACATCGTAGAAGGATATTCTCACAGAGAAATAGCTAATCTACTTAATGTAGAAGAAGCATCATCCCGATCGATTTTATCAAGAACAAAAGGAATGTTGAAAAAGAAATTATTGAATATAAAAAGCAAAGAGTCATGGGTGTAGAGGATTACAATAAGAAGCAGTTGGAGCGACTCAGAGAGCATAAGATAGCCTTCGACCAAGAAGCTATGTGGGTCGCAATGCAAAAGAAGAAAAAGAGAAGAGGCGCGTTTTTCTTTTTTACTATGGCTTTGGTGGCTCTGGCCATAGTATTTTTTTCCTGGATCATTTTCTCAAAGTATAATGCAAAAAACACAAGGAATAATAAAGAAAACACAAGCGAAAATAAATTATCAAATAAAACTAATTTTGAAAATGAAAGAAAAATACTAGATAGCTTAGGAAAAATAACAAATCTTGATTCTGATGAAAACAAGATACCTAGCAACCCTAAAGCAGATCTTGACTCTTCTAATGATAGTAATGAATCGAAAGCGGGTGCAGCTACAACTAAGGGATCATTATCAGAGACGGACAATAGTGCTACTAAGAGAGACCGTACGAAGAGGAGTTTAGCAAATGTCAATGTTTCAACTTCTAATAGCAGTGCTCTTAAATCAGTTAATAGATCAACTAATACACAAAATGAGAGCAGTCCGTCGGGTGACTTAGCGCTAACAACAACAGATGCTAATTCTAAAAGTAATAGTCAGTCTTCTCAAATAAGTAATATTGCAAAAACACCTAAATCTGAAGAGAGAAGGGTGCACAAGCATGTTAAAAGTACTTTTGATGATCTAATAAATATACAGCCGCTTAAGATATATGAGTTTCCATATTTAGAATCTTTAGAAGAACTCTTTATAGACCTAGATGAACTTGCAATGAAAGCGCCTCTTGTCATTGAGGTAATAAAAAAACCAAAAAGTAGATTCCACATTGGAGCATATGGAGGAGCAGGTTATCTATTTAGACAAGCGGCTATCGAAAATGAAATGTTAGAACTAGATAATGAACTCTTGGAAGAGGTATCTGCGGGTCTAGAATTAAAATATCAATTGACTCCAAATTTCTTTGTGCGTTCTGGTTTAGAGTACTGGCATGCAACAGAAAGGGATAAAAATTCAACTTTTAGTATAACGAATGCAATGGATATATCTAATAGTATTGTAGGGATGGAACAAGGCATAGTAATAAAAACAACCTCTTCTAAGATTTTTACAATCTATCAATCTTATAATATCCCTGTCATTTTTGGGTGGAATACGAATAATGATAAATGGAATGTATTTGCGGAAGCAGGACTAATATATAATTTTAAGATGGAAAGACGAAGAGATGAATCATTAGTAAATATAGAATCAGAAAGATTTCGGATAGGTTCTCAAAACCAGATATCTCCAATAGCGGGTATAGGTTTGTCATTTAGCCCATCGAATAAGGTAGAATTATTTGCAAGATCTAATTGGAGAGGAGGTCAGTTTGTAACTCTAAATGAAACTTCGGCTTCATTAAAGTTTGGTGCCATTAGAACACAAATTGGCGTGAGGATAGGGATATGATTGATAACAAAACATGGAAAATGGGAACTAAAAGTACAAGTTCCCATTTTTTACCTTTTATGCGTAAGCGTAGTTCAATTTCCTTAACAGATACAAAAGCCTTTACAGAATAATACTTTGAGCGATAAATTCAATTTAAAATTATATATTACATCACGCCGCCTTTAACACATTTAAGACGTTTTTAACCCATACTGTTGCGTACAGTTGGAGAAAAGTTGTTACTTTTAGATTATGGAACACACGATTGATATTAATCATGGCGAAGAAACCTTCATCCAAGCATGCTTGGCAAATGAAGAATGGGCGCTAAAAGTAATATACAAAGAGTATTACCCGGCGATGCTTCCTGTTTGTTTGCGCTATGCCAATAATTACGACGATGCTCTCGATATCTTACACGAGGGATTTATTAAAGTGTTCCGACACATCTCCAAATACAAAGCAGGTACTTCATTGGGCTCTTGGATCCGACGAATAATGATCAATACATCTATTGATTATTATAGAAAGGTCAAACGAAGGAGAACAGAAAATCTTGACACTGCCTACGGACAATGCATTAAAGGTGCAGATGCGATATCTGATCTCACTACACAAGAGATCATGAAAGCACTGCAAAAATTGACACCCGCATATAGATCTGTATTTAATCTTTATGTTATTGAAGGTTATTCTCATAGAGAAGTGGGAAATATGCTTGGTATAACAGAAAGCACCTCAAGATCAAACCTAGTGAAGGCAAGAACTAAATTGAAAATAATTCTACTTGCCCAAGATTTTGAGAGATAAATGGAGAATAAGGAATTCGATAATATAATAAAGAAAAAGTTAGAATCACTAAACAGTGGAGGTACTGACGATGGCTGGGAACTATTTAGAGAAAAGTGGGAGCAAAGTTCTGTGTCGACTAATAGCGATATCCTTGATTCAAAAGAAAAAGAGAGTGTCAAAGTAGATGAACTATTCGACGCTAAAATGAAGCAAAACATGAGAGGGCTTCGGATGCCTTTCAACTCAGCTCACTGGGTTAAACTCAAAGCTCTTCTCGAAGCTGAAGCACTATTCAAGAAAAGACTTTTTGTAGCTAAGACTGTAGAAATTTTGATGTTAGCATTGATCGTAGTTGGTGTTTTGAATGTCATGCCAATCCAAAACGAAATTTATCAAATTCCGGTTTTTGATGTACCTATGGTTGCTGCGATCCAAGTAGACAAAGCTACTGCTGAAAAACATCAAGCAGAATCAATCCAGAAGTCAAAAAAACAAAGTATAGTCTCTGATAGAGTTATTAAAAAATTGACAAATTTAGATGTCGCATCTTTATTTAATACTAAACCAAAAAAGATTTCTATTAAATCGAATCAAAATCACACTTCTAAATCGCAAAATAGAAGACTAGAGACGACGTTGAGTCCAAATCTAAAACTGCTTTTTCCTTTTCTGAAAGATTCAGAATATAATAAAGCAATTTTCATTGATCACCAAGTTAGTCAATTACCTCAAAGTTTAGACAACAGCATTACTGGTGTAATAAAAAAAGATTTTTCACCTTTAATTTTACCTAATCGTCCTATCGGAATTCCTGACATGATATTGGGTGCAAGCAAGGATAGGTCAGATGAAAATTCCTACCTTAGTTTAGCAATAGGACCTAAAATAAATCTTGTAAACTCTCCTTTTGATCCTGTATATGAGATCGATCCATACAATACATTGAATACAAATTTTAACATCACCGCCAAGGTACACAAGGAAGTTGGCCCTTTAGAATTATATGCTGGTCTGGGGTATAGTAAAACCTCTTATGAACCGTTGATAATAGAAGAAACTTATAAAAATCAAAACCAACAGTATAAACAAACAAGTCTTGAAAACATTGGTTTCAATACACTAAATGTCCCCTTAGGTGTAAAATATAATGTGTTGGATAAAGATAATTACCAACTTTACGCTTCTGCAGGTGTGGATGTAAATTTTATAGCACAAACAGAATATATCGTATATGACATACCAGCTACAGCAGCTGAACTTGGAAAATCATCTCCCGCTATCAAGTCTTTTATCAATAGCGGTAAGCCTGAGGTCAATCGCAGAACGCTTCTAAGCCAGAAAGAATTTAAACGTGGAATTTTAGATGGTGGACAACTCCGTGACAATTTATATGCAACCGCTAGTATAGGTGTTGGCTTAATTAGAAATGTTTCAGAAAATGCTAGCCTTTTTATCGAGCCGAAATACAGCCATTTTATGACTTCACAAGGGCTAGGACCTAATCTAGATAAAGTGCATTCCGTATCTGTGGATGTAGGGATAAGGTATCAATTGAATTAGGGTAGATCAATTTTTTAGACACATTAAGGCACTCTCATAGTTACCAATCATCTCATTTTTGTTTTGTCTCTTTGGTGTTTTGACAACAAGAAAACAAAAATTTCATGCTCCATTATCAAATTTTAGTTAATTTTGCGGCTTAATTAGGAATGTATGATCAGTTGGTTTTTTAGACTAATTTTCAAATTGTGGGGCTGGAAGAAAGTAGGAGAAATACCTAATCATATTCCCAAAAAATTATATGTAGTGATGCCTCACACCTCTAATTGGGACTTTCCGATTGGGATTTGTCTTAAGTTTGGTTTCAAAATGGAAGTAGGATTCATAGCAAAATCTTCTTTATTCAAGTTTCCATATGCTTGGTTTTTTAAATCATTAGGAGGTATTCCTGTCAATCGAAAAAAGACTCAAGGATTTAAAGATGCAGTAGTAGAAATGATTAATTCTAGAGAAAGGTTCTGTACATCGATAGCACCAGAAGGTAGAAGAGGAAAAGTGGAAAAACTAAAAACCGGATTTTATCATATCTCCAAAGCTGCAAACATTCCTATTGTTTATGTGAAATTTGACTGGGGAAATAAAATTATAGAATTCGGAGAACCAAGAATGGTCGCCGAAACTGTCAACGCCGAACTTGATTATGCTGCCGAGCACTTCAAAGATACCGTAGGCTATGTTCCTGAGAAAAGTTTTGGATATCCGTTTGATAAGTAAATATGACTAATCAGTCCTAAGAAGTATATGCTCGATTACAGGATACTTCAGCGTATCATTTTCTCCAGACTCGAGGTTTGAGTAAATATTTTTAGCCTCTTCTTTGGGTTATTAATGTCACAAAAGTTAGCAATTGATGATGAAACTATATTTGGTCCTATAGATAAATCAAAACAGATTTTTTTGAAATATTCTATCATCCTCTATTATCAATCCTAGTTCATTTATTTTATTACTAGAAGAGGAAAATCTCCTATATCAACAGGTATTGACGGGTTATTAAAATTCATTGTCATTGTCGTATCGTTATTAATCGGTAACTCTGATCGGTAAAATTCCTTCTTGTTTTATGAAAAATTCATAGGGTGAGAAACAAAGATTTTCAAGACTAATTAGACTGTCTACTTCAATTATTAGTCCTGATTCATTTTCTGTAAGCAGAATGGTGGACACCTCATTCGTTTCTTCATATACGATTCGTTTTTATTTCAAGAAGTAACAAGTATAGTTACAAAGATTAATGCCAATAAATTTTTCATTTTGTATTGATTTAGTATCCCGTAATTATTTTAGAAAAAATGGAAAAAATAATGAATTATATTCCACCCCAATTTTTCATACATTTGCGCCTTCAAATCCACATTACTCATGAGTAGAATTACAGAATTAGAACGTAGACGAACATTTGGAATCGTATCTCACCCTGATGCAGGTAAGACTACATTAACAGAGAAGTTGCTCTTATTTGGAGGTGCTATACAATCAGCAGGTGCAGTGAAGTCAAACAAAATCAAGAAACATGCTACTTCGGATTTCATGGAGATCGAGAAGCAAAGAGGTATTTCTGTTGCTACTTCCGTGATGGCATTCGAATATCGAGACAGGAAAGTCAATATACTGGATACTCCGGGGCACAAGGATTTTGCCGAAGATACCTTCCGTACATTGACCGCTGTTGATAGTGTGATTGTAGTAATAGATGTCGCAAAGGGTGTAGAGGCACAGACAGAGAAACTTGTAGAAGTCTGCCGAATGAGAAAAACACCTATCATCGTATTCATCAACAAGATGGATAGAGAAGGTAAAGATGGCTTTGATCTATTAGATGAAATAGAAGATAAATTGAAATTAAATGTTGTTCCGCTTTCCTGGCCAGCAGGAATGGGACAGAGATTTCGAGGGGTGTACAATAAATACAAAGAAGACTTAGTATTATTTACTCCACACAGTAAGCAATCAGAAGATGTAATCAAAATAGAAAATCTAGAAGACCCAATCCTAGATGAAAAAATAGGAGCTTCATTAGCAAATGAGCTCAGAGAAGAAGTAAATGTCATAGAAGAAGTATATCCGGATTTTGACCGAAAGGCCTATCTTAATGGTGATCAATCCCCTGTGTTTTTTGGTAGTGCCGTGAATAATTTTGGTGTAAAAGAACTTCTTGATTGCTTCGTAGAGATAGCACCTTCACCATTGCCTAGAGAAACAGAAGAAAGAATGGTAAAACCTGAAGAAGAAGAATTTACAGGTTTTATATTTAAGATTCATGCCAATATGGACCCTAAACATAGAGACAGGATTGCATTCATGAGGATCTGTTCTGGATTATTTGAACGAAATACTAACTATCTCCATATTCGAAAGGATAAGAAGATAAAGTTCTCAAATCCTACTGCATTCATGGCTGAGAAAAAAGAAGTAGTAGACGAAGCATACCCAGGAGATATTGTTGGTCTTTATGATAGTGGAAATTTCAAAATCGGAGATACACTCACTGAAGGAGAAGATTTACACTTCAAAGGTATACCATCATTCTCGCCAGAGCAATTCCGATTTGTCAATAATAGTGATCCGCTTAAGACTAAACAACTAGCAAAAGGTCTAGATCAGTTAATGGATGAAGGTGTCGCGCAATTATTTACAAAACAAGATAATGGTCGTAAAATTATAGGTACGGTCGGAGCACTTCAGTTTGATGTAATCAAATACAGACTTAAACATGAATATGGTGCTTCTTGTGATTACGAACCGATTAACCTCCATAAAGCGTGTTGGATCAAGTGTGATGACGCAGCGGCATATAAAGATTTTATATCCAAAAGAAAAAGAGATCTTGCTCTCGATAAAGATGGTAAAGTAGTTATGCTAGCAGAATCTTCTTGGGCACTTAAAATGGCACAAGAGAATCATCCTAAAGTTGAGTTTCTATTTACTTCCGAAGTCGATTAATAAACTGAGAATTGCTGTGTACTTAAATATTTCCCATTATCAATACGGATGAAGTATATACCCATTTCTAAATGACCTACATGCATGGAGTACGTGCCCTTTATTGGATTATTGATCTCCTTGATTTGGTTGCCTGCACTATCTATCATTTTGATGGATTTCGTGTTTTCTGGTGTTTCAATGAAGAGTTCAGAATCCGTTGGATTAGGATATAATTTAATCCCATTATTTTGAATTGTCTTTATACCAGCGACAGTACAATTCTTATGTAAATTTCCTTTATACCTGTTCGTGGCTCCACCTACAGAATAACCATTACGTAAATCTGCACCTTCGAACATGCTTAATTTAGAATCTATAGCATTGTCAAAAAATCTTATGCGATCGTCATATTCCGCTCCACCATCAACAGCAAAACTAAATAAGGTTATTTTTTCTCCCTCTTCAACATTGTTGAAAAATGATGCAGGTGCCAACTTTGGAGCGATACTGTAAAAATCGTATTTACTGTGTCCCTCTGGACTCAGTACAGGAGAGAAAGTACTCCATTCATTAGGTATTGTACCTTCATAGCTTTGATGGTTCTGAATGGGTTGATAACGATCAACTATTTCAAAACTCATTCCTGTAGGTACAAGGATTGTTAACTGGCTATTAAACTGAACTCTTTCTAAAACAGAATTAGCCGACCCTTCCATGATCTTAATTTTTACATCATAATGGTTGGTTTCACAATTGTATTGTAATAAATATTTGAGCTCTGTTATTTGGGCATCTACTTTTGATATCCCAGCAACACAAACTAGTATGAATGCATAAATTAATTTTCTCATCTCAGGTCGTTATTTTTATTGACCAGCCTAATTCAAAAATGGTGCGAGTTTTTGCAGAAACCAGAAGTTAGAGAAGAAATGACGTGTAATTGGCAAAAAACACCCAGATTTTCCACTTCGACTATCAAATATGCCCGTTTGTCGAAGAAAAATCAATATCAACACCACTTGTTGAATCATTATTGATGTTTGTTCTGTTAGAAGTGTATATATTGATGTTAAATTAAACGAACTAAAATAAGTAAAATATGTCATTCAATAGAAATGAAAAAATCAGACCACCTGCAAATTTAAGCAGGTACTTAATATTTGGAGTAATTGGGCTCTTCTTTTTTATAGCACTTACCAATACTACTTTTTTAACCATAAAATCAGGACAGAATGGGGTTTTATTTAAACAATTTGGAGGAGGTCTAGAAAAGGATGTTGTCTATGGTCAAGGATTCCAAGTTATTATGCCTTGGAACACCATGTTTATCTATGATGTTAAAACAAATGAAGCATTTGAAGAAATGGAAGTTCTATCTAAAAATGGTCTTAACATCAAATTAGAATTATCCTATAGATTCTCACCCGTTCCTAGTAAAATAGGTTATTTGCATGACCAAATCGGTGTCGATTATAAGACAAGAATTATTCAACCTGAGATTCGATCTGCAACCAGAGAAGTTATAGGCCAATATAATCCGGAGGAGCTGTATTCTACTAAAAGAGAAGCCATCCAATTAGAAATTTACGACAAGACTAAAGCAAAAGTTGCAGAGAAGTATATCATTCTAGATGCGATTCTTATTAGATCCGTGACGTTACCTGATAATCTTAGAACAGCGATCGAGAAAAAACTAGAAGAAGAGCAACTGTCTTTACAATACAAATTTAAGATCGATAGAGAAAGACAAGAAGGAGAGCGTAGAATCATCGAAGCTCAAGCAAAAGCAGACGCCAATAGGATTCTCAATGCATCGCTTACTGACAAAATTCTTAGAGATAAGGGTATTGAAGCTACACTAACACTAGCTGCTTCACCAAACGCAAAGGTTGTTGTTGTTGGCGGCGGTGGTGACGGATTACCTTTAATCTTGAATAATTAAGATTCTTGTTCCGTTCATAAATTCACACTGAAAGTTCAAAAAGTTAAGGCCTGATAGATTTATTTCTGTCAGGCTTTTTTGTTTGACTACAGATTTTCTTCTTAATATTTATGCATTGCTTATAAATAAAACACATCTATGTCATTGCTCATAAGTCCATTAAGCATCAACAATCAGACAAGCATTTTCTGTTGTTATTGCTTTTCTGCCTATATTTAGTCTTTACAAACCAATATTACACACGTGCTCACACCAATTGTCAGAGAAGATCTACTCTATTATTTATGGAAAACTAAGTCATTTGACATGACCAGTCTCATTACCGAAGATGGCCAACCAGTTGAAATTATCGAATTTGGGAATCAAAATTATGATTCCGGACCAGACTTCAGCAATGGAAAAGTAAAAATAGGAAATACTATCTGGGCTGGAAATATCGAAATGCATGTATACTCCAGCGACTGGGAACGACATAACCACGATCTTGACAAAGCATACGATAATGTGATCCTTCATGTGGTATATGAGCATGACAGAGAAGTACACACGACCACAGAACAATTCATCCCTTGTCTAGAACTAAAAAATAGAATTTCAACAAAGTTAAAGCAAAATTACGCCCGGTTAATTTCAAATAACAATTGGATTCCGTGCGAAAGTCAACTCCCATATGTACCTGAACATACTGTCACTTTTTGGTTACAGAGACTTGTTGCTGAAAGATTGGAATCTAAGACAGAATATATCAAGTCCATCTTAGACCAAACTAATAATGACTGGGAAGAGACGTTGTATATTGTCCTTATGCGATATATGGGAGCAAGGGTTAACATGGAACCTTTCGAATCATTGGCAAAGAACCTTCCTTTGTCAATCATTCATAAAAATAAAGATGATCTTCAAAGAATAGAGGCATTATTATTCGGTCAAGCAGGAATGTTGCTTGCGACACGTACTAATGACAAATATTATGAATGTTTGAAATCAGAATACCAATTCCTATCTAAAAAATATCAACTTACCAACATACCTCCTGTGTCCTGGAAATTTGCTAGAATGCGGCCTGCGGGGTTTCCTACGATTCGAATAGCTCAAATGGCTCAAATCTTCAGCAACACAGAACACCTCTTTTCCCAATTACTAGACACAAAAGAAACCAACTCTATCAAACACCTATTCCAAGCAACTCCATCAGAGTATTGGGAAGATCACTACCGATTCGGAACAGATTCTATTTATAAAGAAAAGCAACTAGGCGATGGCTTTATTGATCTAATTATCATAAATGTGGTAAGTCCAATCTTATTCCTTTACGGAAAATCAATAGATGATGAACAATATTGTGAAAGAGCGATAGAACACCTTGAATCTCTCAAACCTGAAAAGAATAAAATAATTACTAATTATAAAGCTCTTGGCATTAAAGCATCATCAGCTGCAGATTCTCAAGGGCTTCTGCAACTAAAGAAGGCTTATTGCGATCCAAAACTATGCCTTTCTTGTAGCATTGGCAATAAACTGATAAGCTAGTTCCCTCTATAATGACGGTGAAGATCTCAAGATCCTGCACATGCCATCGTTTGTGTTCCAATATTTATCATTAATTTGTTCTTTTAGAATCACAATACAAATATTAATGAGACATGAAGATATCAATAACCGTATTTATACTTTGTTTTGGCATAGTCAGCCAAGCACAAGAAACTTCAAAAGATATAAGATCAATCGAAGGGATCACTAATCTTTTACTAGATATCCTCTCAGGACCACAAGGGGAAAAAAGAGATTGGGAATTGTATAAAAGTCTATTTACAGAAGGTGCAACCATGCATATTGTAAACTCAAATGCTCCTATTGGTAAACAAATGAGTACAATTCCTGTAGATGAATTTGTAGAAAAGTATAGCGCTGCATATAGTCGAGACGGATTCTTCGAAGAGTCAACAGGGCTGATTATCAATGAATTTAATGGCGTAGCAAATGCCTTCCAGAGTTTTTATTGCAAAAACTTGATTGGAACATATGAAAACAGAGGGATAAACACCTATCAACTCATATTTGCAGATGATAGGTGGTGGATAACGAATATTGCTTTTTCTAATGAAACTGAGGATTTGAAGGTACCGAAGAAGTATTTACAGAATGAGTAGAAGATAAAAAAGTCATCAATATTCGAATATACCATCATATCCTACGGCAGTTTTATCAATACAGCACAAGCATCAATCTTAAAAATTATAATTACTGTAAACTAATAACCCTCCAAAAACAAGACTTGCAAATGAGACTTTAAAATACAGATTCTCAGAAACACCGAAAATGTTGGCTCTTATTCCTCTTTTTACCATTAGAAATATCATCAATATATTTAAAATTAGAACTAAAAAACCTATGATAATACTTGCAATCAACATCTCGAAAGTATCGAAGTAGTTTATCTTATTATCAAATAGAAAAGAGAACGATTTACAATTTACTACTATAAGGTTTATATTGTTAACAACTAAATAAAGTATTAGTCCAGCCCACCCTATTTTATGACGAAAATAGAATAGAAGCGCGAAAAATGGCAACGTAAAAATAGAAGAAAGATAGTATATCGTTTCATAGTCCCAACTAGCTGTAGACTCTAAAATCATAAATTTAAGCAGAGAGAACTTTATTATCCATAGATAAATGATCAATAAAACAAATGTACCTATGAGCTTTTTGAACAGTAATTCAGATTTTTCATTTTCAAACCTATTAAGCTGATCAGAATCAATTATATCAAAAGCGTCTTCGGTTCTGGAAAACCTAATGGATGGTAGATATTCCAATATCGTTGATTTCAACTTTGAAAAGTCTATTTTTGGAACGCTCTTTTCAATTGATATCGGATTGACTATAGCAATTTCAATTCCTCGAGATTTAATTTCTTCTTTGGCTGCCTTTATTGCCTGATCTGTATATTTGTACGACTCTAAAACAACTGCTTTAAGTTTTACATCATCATAAGTTTTATACCGTTCTTTAAAATTCATTCCTTATTAGGTCATTGTGAAACACTCAAAAACGATGCTGAATTATTTGCATGAATTTTATAATTGAGCTATTAAATAAAGGATAGGCTCTAAATATATATAAAGTATTATACTTTTCGCCCTCCCTTTTCCCTTCCCTTTCTAAATTAATCTATTTTTGCATCTTCGATTTCAAAGGGTGACCTCAATTTCACCCTCACAAAATAATATAAAGCGAAAACAATGGATTTTAAAAGTCTAGTATCACACAGTAAAGAATATGGATTTGTATTCCAATCATCAGAAATATATGATGGCTTGAGTGCTGCATATGATTATGGTCCGAACGGAGTAGAATTAAAAAATAATATCAAGCAATACTGGTGGAAGAGTATGGTGCAGATGCACGAAAACATCACTGGTCTTGACGCATCTATCTTTATGCATCCTAAGACATGGAAAGCATCTGGACACGTTGATGCATTCAACGACCCTATGATCGATAATAAAGATTCCAATAAAAGATATAGAGCAGATGTACTCATCGAAGGGTACTGTGAAAAGATCGAAAACAAGATCAAAAAGGACGTAGACAAGGCAAGAAAAAGGTTCGGAGACGAATTCAATGAAGCAGAATTCAGATCAACTAATGGTCGTATCCTTGATCGCCAGGCGAAGATAGATGATATTCTAGGCAAGATGAACAATGCTCTGCGAGATGCAGATATGGCAGGACTTAAGACGATCATCGAAGATCTGGAGATTGCTTGTCCTGATTCAGGATCGAAAAACTGGACTGAGGTTCGTCAGTTTAATCTTATGTTTTCTACTCAACTAGGAAATATTGCTGGTGAAGAAGGGAAACTATACCTAAGACCAGAGACGGCACAGGGTATATTTGTAAATTTTCTCAATGTCCAAAAATCTACTAGACAAAAGCTTCCGTTTGGTATAGCACAGATTGGTAAAGCATTCAGAAATGAGATCGTTGCAAGACAGTTCATCTTTCGTATGAGAGAATTTGAGCAAATGGAAATGCAATTTTTTGTAAAACCTGGTACTCAGAAAGAATGGTTTAAATACTGGAAAGAGACAAGGTTAAAGTGGCATACCGCTCTTGGTACTCCTGCTGAAAAGTTGAGGTTTCACGATCATGATAATCTTGCTCACTATGCTGATGCCGCCGTAGATATTGAGTTTGACTTCCCATTTGGATTCAGAGAACTGGAGGGTATTCACTCTCGAACAGATTTTGACTTGAAAGCTCATCAAGAACTCTCTGGTAAGAAATTACAATATTTTGATCCCGTAGATAATGAAAACTATGTACCGTATGTTGTTGAGACTTCCCTTGGATGTGATCGTATGTTTTTATCTCAAATGGCAAATGCTCTTCAAGAAGAAACAGTGCCAGATGCAGACGGAAAAGAAAGCACAAGAATAGTAATGAAACTAAATCCAGCCATCGCACCAGTAAAAGTTGCAGTCCTTCCACTATTGAAAAATAAAGAAGAATTAACTAAAGCTGCTTCAGATGTATATGACAAGTTAAAATCTAGTTTCAACTGTCAATACGATGAGAAAGATGCGATCGGAAGAAGATATAGAAGACAAGATGCGATCGGTACTCCTTACTGCGTAACGATAGATTTCGACACACTAGAAGATGGTACTGTTACATTAAGAGACAGAGATTCATTACAACAAGAAAGAGTAAATATTGATGACCTGAAAGCAAAAGTTTTTGCTGGAACAGACATGGGCAGTTTATTGTAAAATTTATTTCTGAAAAGATATAAAAGCCAGATGATATCAAAAATTATCTGGCTTTTTTGATGTCAAAGCAAATTATCATCTAGTTTTACAGAAATTATATCTCAATATATAAATGTCAAAATCTTCAAAAGAGCAAAAGTTTAATGCCCTCTATGCCGAATGGGTACAACCTCTTTTTAGATTTATTTACTTCAAAACAAAGGATCAATCTCTATCTGAGGATATCGTACAAGATACCTTTGTCAAATTCTGGGATAAAATAGACACAGTTGGGGAAGGGAAAGAAAAATCCTATTTATATGCATCTGCCAAAAATATTCTGCTCAATAAAATAGCACACAGTAAAGTAGTGGATACACATGCAAAGGTCCAAACTGAATCTTCAGTGACATCTCCACATTTTGATCTTGAGGTTTCAGAATTTCAACAAAAGCTAGAACTTGCAATAGCGAAACTTCCAGAGAATCAAAGAGAAGTCTTTCTTATGAATAGGATCGAAGGATATAAATATAGAGAAATTGCTGAATTGCTTAAAATCAGTCAAAAAGCAGTAGAAAAACGAATGAGTCAAGCGTTGAAAGAACTTAGAAAAATTCACAATAAAATATAAAATAAGTAGGGTATAATCATCACCACTTGTCATAGATATAGAATGAATAAAATGGATTACATAAATTTTGATAACGACTTCGATAAATTACTCTTACGATGGTTTGACGGAGATTTGTACGGACAAGAGTTATCTGACTTTGAAGCGGATCCTAGATTCATCGAATATCAACAAATAGGAAATAATGCTAGAGCGTTAGAAGTTCCTAGGGTAGATCAAGACGCTCTTCTCTCAAAAATAAAAGATCGGATAAAAGAAGCACCAGCTACAAACGTGATCCCTCTTTGGAAAAAATTGACAAGTATTGCTGCAATTGCCATTACTGTATTAGGCGTCTTGACTTTATTCTCGGCCGATGTTTCTGTCGACTCTCATCATGCAATTCAATTATCACATGCACTACCAGATGGCTCGCAAATAATTCTCAATAGCGATAGTGAAATAAAATATGATGACGATTTTGACCTAGAAAGAACCCTTTACCTTGAAGGAGAAGCATTCTTCCAAGTAGAAAAAGGAGAATCGTTTACAGTAGTTACTGATGAGGGAAAAGTGCTTGTCTTAGGAACTTCATTCAATGTACTAGCAAGAGAGGGTGTATTTGTTGTTTCCTGTAAGACTGGGAAGGTACAAGTTTCTTCAAAAACCCAATCCAAGATCATCACCCCAGGAGAAAGAGTTAGATTTAGCAATGGAATAGCAAGTGTCATAGAAAAAGTAGATCCTGACAAAATAGATAATTGGACATCAGGAGAATCCTATTTTGAACGAACACCATTGATAGAAGTTATTTCTTCGTTGAGCCATAAGTATGATGTT
>CAXBGT010000019.1:0-43875 GCA_963975265.1 uncultured Saprospirales bacterium | reverse complement strand
TGCACCGAGATAGGTGACACCTTTGGTGTAGTGCTGTAAGTATATTTTGTGAGGAGGTTCAAACCTGTACTCGGCTTCGATGCCTCAATTGATCAATTATCAAATAGTCTTAATCCTGAAATGTTCCATAGGATTAATAGAAAGATGATCGTGTCCATAAAATCGCTTAACGCAATCCATGATTATTTCAAAAGTAGGCTAAAACTCGATCTATCTCCGGTTCCTTCTTATGAAGTAATCGTAAGCAGAGATCGAGTAAAGGAATTTAAAATTGGCTAAAAAATGGTTAAACTCCTATTGAAGTGCTTTAATAATATGATGAAGAACAGACAAAGAGAATTGTAATATTGATCAATTTTGACTTAGTTTTGCGATCTAAAATATAGATATATCAGCCAATGAATAAAAAATTACTCCTTGAACTTATCTGGTGGATTGCGACAATAATTATAGTTGTTTTATTTATTTTCCCTATTTACAATTCAGTAGGGGATAAATACGCATTCTATTTTCGAAATATATTCTTTATTGTTCTTTTCATCACCTTCACAAGGTATATTTTCTTACTTAAATATACATTTCTCGCTAACAATAGGAAGCTCAAAGTAGCGATGGTCTTTATACCTATCCTGCTATTTTTCTATGCTATTGATAGCCTATACGATTTTCAAGATTACATAGACAAACAAGAACATATTGAGATGCTAAGTCAATTGTCGCCTGATAGAGCAATTGAAATATCTAATTACATTAAGTATCAATTCTTATTCTTTGGTACAGGTGGAATGATGGTTATTTTCATGCTTCCGTTGAGATTGATAGTATCTATCTGGAGAGGGATCAATCGTGGTACAATCTAGTCTGCTATCAGACAATTGTGTTACGTGCTTTAAATCTTAAGATTTAAGAATCGGATCTATTTGTATTCCTCACATAAGAAGAGCTACACAAATACAAGGATGAATTAGAATCAGAAGTCAAAAAATAATATATTTTGCGGTAAGAAAATTTACCATCATCTAAAATAAGCTCACATATCCAAAATGGAGTTTTGTGTTTCCAAAGTCCAGTGGATTGCCTAACCTTTTCCCTGCAGCAAAGGAGACATTGAATATACCTGCAGTTGTCGCAAAATTGATTCCCAAACCAAAACTGATCGCAGTGTCCCATATCTCTTCCTCGCCATCTTTGACATGGGTGATTCCATAATCAATAAATGGAAAACTGAGATATGAATTTCGATCCAAAAGAAGTCGAAACTCTATTGTTGACACCAAGTACTTATCCGTCAGAATGCTCTGTTCGTCAAAACCGCGCAAGAGTTTATTTCCTCCAATTCTATGAAGTTCATTATCATACAATCGTTCTTCGTTGTATTGTATTCCGCCTTCTATTCCAAGTTTCAACGTCGCAACTTTAAATGCAGGAATAAATAGTGCTGTAGATAAATTTATCTCCGTTTGGAAAGTATTCAGTGAACCCTTTGTCTCCAATGAATCATATGCCGCCCCAAAGTCTGTTGTCTCTGTAGAAAGAGCTTCAATTGCATTATTCCTGATAATCTTTTTGATACCCACAGTTCCTCCTAGTCTAATATTCCAACCTTTCGAAGGATTAAATCTATAATCTAGATCACTAGCTGCAAACTCAATACCTCCCCCATTATATGTGACATCTAGCTTGTTAGGTAACATTCTACTGGCTATTATACTCGCTGTATCTATTTCAATGAGTCTAGAAGATTTGCTGTTCCATGAAGCCTTGAATGTTAAATTTCCGTCAAATTGATATAAAATTCCTCCATCGAATATTGTCTCTCTGAACTCCTCATTAAAGTATATTCCTCCTCTTATATCAATACCAATCGGAAGATTAAAAAGATAAGGATACTTGACCCTTAACTCAAGTTGTTGCGTAGGATCAATTCTTTGAAAGTTTGCGTATATGTATTCCCCTTGGCCTAGCCTATTGTACATTTCAGTGGTAAACTCTCCTGTTATATTGAATTTAGTCTCACCTGCAACTGTTGTAGGCAATACCCCAATCAAAAAATCAAAACGTGAAGCCTTTTTAGGTTTTAAAAAGAGTTGGACTTGAGCATAATCGTTTGCAAATTTAATTATTGGAATACTGTCCAGTTCAAGATATGTTAGATCATTTATCCGCCTATTAATATTATTTATTTTTTTTCTTGAATAAGGATCTTTTGCTTTGATATTAAGATATCGATCAAGGAAAGCTTGGCGGATTTCGACATTGCCATTTATATTGATACTGTCGAAAGGGACAAATTTCCTTCTATCTAATTTCAATTTCCCATTCAGCACACCATTTTCTATTGAGGTGCTATCTAGTCTTACTTTGGCAAAAGGGTAGCCATTATTTTCAAGATAGGTTAATAGAGATTCCGTGTAGTCTATTATCATAGATTGGCTGATCATTTTGTCTTTCCATCTAACATTCTTTAACCCCGCAGCACTCACAATTCCTTGCTGCACATTCGTAACTTCTATGTCAGAAAAAGTATATTGCTCACCAATAAAAACACGTGCAATCATCTTTGCTTCATCTATAAAAATTGTGTCCAAAGATGAAGTCAGATATCCTTCTGACCAAAGGGCTGAAATATCCTGTTGCACCAAAGAATAGTATGAAAGAGAATCTTTGGCATCAAGTGAAGTGCCAAAAAACTCTTTTATGAAATCTGGTGATACACTATCGACGGCAACAACCTCATATTTAATGATTGATTGAGCAATAACAGGTGAAAAGACCATCCAAAGTAAAATGGTTGGAAAAATTATTTTTTTATAAAAGAATAAATGAGTGATCAAGATCAAAGGATTAATTATCTATAACTAACGCTGGCATTCATAATGCTGTTGTCAATTTACGAAGAGTAATCATAATTATAATCTGAAAAGGATATCTATTTTTGTAACTATTCAGATTGACTGTAGTTTTTTGTAATATTAAGTCGGTAGAGCTTCAATATGGATAACCCCATTTGTAAACTAAAGCTAGAAATCAACCAAAACTCTAGTTTTGGCGGTGTTTTTGGGCAAAAAGGATAACAAAATCATTCAAAACGCTCCATTTATCATCTTGTTGAGTAGTTATCTATTTTTTTTGTTTCTTGTATTCGTTCAATTATTTATAAATAAACTAGTAGAATAAGAAATGAGTTTATCTATGCGATGAGAACTCTCGACAGAATCTCTTCGAACTTGTAATTACTCCAAAAGATAAAACGTAACTTTGTTCTACAAATCAATATAGACACAATGTTTAAAATAAATATATATCTAAAGTTTGCGCTTATTGCACTTTTTTTAGGCGGTGGAATCATTCTCGCATTTACACAGGGATTTTGGTATTCATTTATCTTCCTGCTCATTGGTATAGGCCTTTTGGTCAGTTATATACTACTTGGAACTATACAGTCCGCCGCAGAAATGGTACAGACCATGGATCTTGATGGGGCTGAGAAAAGATTAAATCTTACTTATTTTCCGAGATTACTTTATGTTTCTAACAGAGCGTTTTACTTCATAATTAAAGGTACAATAGCAATCAATAGAAATGATAATACTACAGCAGAAGGATATTTCAACCAAGCACTTGAGCTAAAACTTCCAACTGAAACTGAAAAAGGAATGGTTTTGCTACAACTAGCAAACATAAGTGCTCAAAAGAATAAGTGGACAGCCGCTCAGAATTATTATCGAGATGCTAAGAAACTTACCATTACTGAACCGCAATTAAAAGCACAAATTGAAGAATTTGGCAAAGCACTTAAGAATAGAGGTCAAGCCAAAGCTGCTCAAGGTATGGGAAGAAAAGGTCAACAAATGATGCAAGGTGGAAAGAGTAAGAGAAGAAGACCTAAGATGAGATAGGTTTTGAGTTGGTTGTTATTAGTTGATGATTATTAGTTGAGGTTATTAGTTGATTGTTACTATATAGGATATTGAAGTGTATACCAAAATGCAATTTTTCTAGTAGAAGATATACTTTCCAATACAGCATAACTTTATGAAGGTCTGCGCATTATGATAATCTTGCATCGCTATGCAATTTCCAAATCGCTATCCCAATACTCGCAATAACAGGTAAGAATGCTATGTGGAAAAATTGCGGTAAGAAGGTAACAAGACAATTTAGTCCAGCTATAACAAGACATCCTGTAAGTGCCATTTTTAGTATGGTGTTTTCTCTCAACTTTGTGAATAGAAGAAGCAACAGTGGATTCAACCATAGTACATTCCAGTTATCCCTAGTTGCTCCGTGATTAGTCCCGAACCACATAAAAAGAAGAAATAAACCAAAGATTCCTGAAACCCCAAGTAATATTCTATTGAAGATTCTTGACCATTTTGTTGGCTTACGGTTCACTACAATAGTGATAATCAAAAGAATCAACATAAGAATCAATGGCCATGGTGTAGCATATGTTTTCCTGTTTTCATTTTCTGCTTCATAATCTAGAATTACCTTTGGCTCTTTTGCTAGGTTAGAGGTAGTTCCTTCATATTCTATGGTGGCATTAGCGAGGTTATCCATTAGATATTCTGGCAAAAACATTTGATGTCTTCTGTTTGTTATTAGATCTGCTCTTGCTCCAATAACTATATCAATTCCAAACTCTGACCATGGCAGATTCCTCAAGTTTTCTTTGAGTAAATCTCTGAAAGTTTTCTCTTCTACTTCTTTCAGATAATTTATTTCCTTTCCTGGCTGTCCATAGATATCATATACATCCACTACTCTAGTTGCACAGTTATCATAAAAAAAGTCGTATGCATACGCTCTATTTTCTGGTTGTATATTAAACTGCAGAAATTCAATAATTTCCTTCTTTCGCTTATTATCAAGAATCAAAACTTGTTCGAAGATTGACCTTTTTTCAACTTGGTATTCTTGCAAGAAATATTGCATCTTAGTATTCCCTAGAAGATATGGGAGCTGTCCTCGCATAAATTTCACATAAAAATTAGGGGTATCAAAACTGAATAGCCCGTAATTGTACACCAAGTCTAAGTCAAGAGGAATATTGTTTATTCTTATTGCCGTATGCCCAAATGTAGAATACAACTCATCTCCACTCCTACAGGTAAGAATACTGATATCCGTTTGTGCTAAGGTGAGACTGTCTGTCTGCGCTATAGATTTCGAAACTGAAAGGCATAAAAACAAAAACCCTAGGTTGATTAGCTGGCGTAATTTCATATTGCAAGGTATAAAAAGATAAATAACCTAGATCGCTAACGAATGTGAATTGAAAAAAAGAATGGTGAAAAGGAATTTAACTCAACTTTTAGATAGCAAAAGGAAATCAGAGCATTCTAGGGTCTGTAAAAATGAGAATTAATGAAACAAATATTGTGACTGACAAATTGTAAAATAAAAAAAGAGTCAACCGCTTTTGGAAGACTCTATTCTTTATTGGCTTAGATGCCACCTTAATATAGAAAAAATATATACCAAAACCTTACCAGGGTTTCAATAATTTTTTGGATGTTAGATTAAAAACAGTGGCTTCCACCACAACTGGTAGAATCACACTTAAAAACACCCTTTATTCTTCAATTGGTTTATTGTCATTTTTCTAATTACCTTTATATAAACTGTTGAAATAAGCCAAAACAGTAATAATTAATAACCATCAAGTTATCATAGTAAGTATAATCAGAGTAAAAAAAGTCTGCCAGTCTCTGGCAGACTTTTCCGATCTTAATCCACCCCAATATTTAAGGACTTCTTACTTCTTTGGTATAAGTTTAAGAGAATGGCTTCCATCGTAAACGATGGAAGCACACTCAAAAACACCCTTTATTCTTCAATTGGTTTATTGAGAATCATTTACATAGAACCTTCATCTGCTCCAATAAATGCTAGTATTAATTCGATGATGATTTCCATTTTAAATGATTTTAAGTTAGTTACTGTTGTTGTTAATTACAATGCAAATATAGATTTGTTTATAACTATAACTTATAACAAAAATCATTTAAAACAGACTACACTAAATTACCAATAAAACAATAATACTATCTTTAAGTATTTGATTATCAATTAAAATGTAGATGTAAATCCTTTCTTATTAATTATAAAACAAATATATTAGCATTAAACCTAGATAATAATTACATTTTTACCACTATATAGACATAACTATTTATACTTTTTTACATTAAATATATATACATTAATCTAATTATCAGTAATTTAACATAATAATGAATATTGACATCTATCAAATATCAACACTTTTATCAAAGCAACAAGTACTAACCTTAGGGCTTTTTAATGATGGAAAAAACAAAGAAGAGTCAAAATACCTCACTTTTTTTCATTTAATACATGATAATAAAGTTTCAAATGATGATGAAGCAATCATAAAACTCAAATATTCAAATAAAGCTTCTTTCCTAAAGTTCAAACATAGATATCGTAAGAAATTATTAGACTATATTTTATTAGCTCAAGCAAGAGTACAAATCGCAGACACTACAAATGAATCCTATTTTGAGCTATTAAAATTATATTGTAGTGCGAGGATAATTCATTTGAGAAACCAAAAGAAAGATGCAGTTACCCTTTATATATATATAAATACTAAAGCAGAGAGATATGAATATCTTGACTTATTATTTTTCACTTCTAAATATCTGAAACAGCATTATGCTTATATAGAACCTAATAAAAAACTGTTTAAGTTGTATTCTGATAAGGTCAAAAAGCATGAAAATGACTTACTTAGATTAAATCATGTAAATCATCATTATGACGAAATATCACACAATAATATTATTTTAAATACTTCCAAAATTCAAAATTTCAAAAAATCTACATTAACTACAAGTAAATCTCTTTTAGAGAATATTAATGAAGATGATACTTTTGAACTCAAAAATAGAGTTTATGAAATTGCAGCGTATGCATATAACTTAAACGAAAAGTATGAAGACTCGATAGGCATTTCTAAAATTTCAATAGAATTAATCAATGAACACTATAAAGCTGTAACAACTAAAACATTATTTGCCTATAAGGATATTCTATCAGCATATCTTAGATTAAACGATTTTCCAAACGCCCAGCTATACCTTTCTAAAATACTAGAATTTTCTAAGTCAATAAATCATAATTATCTTAGATACAAAAGCCTTGAGTATTCACTATATGTTAGCACCTTAGAATATAACAAGCTATTTATCCTAACAAAGGAAATTCTATTGCTTAAAAAGGTAAAAGATTTCAAAATACATTACGAAGAATGGACGATCAGAGAAGCCTTTGTCAATATATTAGTAGAAGCTGAAAAAGTCGACCCTTTACTCCTAGAAAACTCAAAACGTAAATTTAAACTTAACCGGTTCATAAACGAAGTCGAATTCTACTCAAAAGATAAACGTGGCACCAACATATCAGTACAAGTAATTCAACTCATCCACTTCTTGATCAGAAAAGATTACGATAAGATTATAGATCGCTTGGACTCATTGAAACAATATACATTCCGATATCTCAAAAATGATGAGACCCTTAGATCAAACTGTTTCATCAAAATGCTACTCAAACTACCAGAAGCTGAATACCACCCGCTCAGAACAAAAAGGTATGTGGCTAAGTACGAAAAGAAACTAGCGGAAAATCCATTTGAAGTATCAATGAAAGAAATTGCGATTGAGATAATACCTTACGAACACCTCTGGAATATAATCATGGAAATCCTGAACAGAAACTTAGAAAAGAAAACATCTAATAGGTAAATCTTTGCTTTACCTTTCCCTTACCAATAGTATATTAATATGAAAACAATCACAACAGTAGCTGAAATACAAACAGCAATAAGCAATCTAAAAGCAAAAGGAAAGACTGTGGGATTTGCACCTACTATGGGAGCTCTCCACCGAGGACACATGTCACTTATGAAGGCATCCAACGATGAAAATGACATAACTGTATGTAGTGTGTTCGTAAATCCTACACAATTCAACGAAAAAACAGATCTCGATAAATACCCACGGACGCTTGCAGCAGACGAGAAGTTACTCAAGAAAAATGGTGTAGATATCGTTTTTGCACCAACTCCTGAAGAAGTATATCCAAAAACACTAAAAACAGAACTTAACCTAGATTTCAAAGGGCTAGATAAGGAAATGGAAGGTGAATTCAGACCTGGCCATTTCGAAGGTGTAGCACAAGTAGTAAAACGACTACTAGACATTGTGACACCTGAGGCACTATATATGGGACAGAAAGATTTCCAACAGTTTACATTGGTACATTATATGATGACACATTTTAATTTTCCAACTCAATTACGTGTCATTCCTATAGTTAGAGAAGATACTGGTCTCGCTATGAGTTCTAGAAACGTACGACTGACCACAGCAAACAAAGCAAACGCCGTAGAAATAAGCAAGGTTCTCAAATATGTTAAAAGAAACAAATACAAAAAATCCTGTGCTGATCTTCAAAATTATGCAATGTCTCGACTTGCAAAAATTCCAGAATTCAAGCCAGAATATTTTACAATTGCAGATGCTAGAACACTTAGAAGCATCAAAAATTGTAAAGATTCAGATTATGTTGTGGCTTGTACTGCTGTATGGGCAGGAGAGGTTAGGTTGATTGACAACATGGTGCTTAGAAAGCCAAGGGGGTTGAAGATATTCGTGTGAAGAAAGTCTCTAAACTTTTTCTGGTGGGTGATATGTGATCTCCCAAAACAGCAAAGACAGACTATCATAATTATCATTACTTCTAGTATCGAGACTTCTAGACTTGGAGAGCATAGTATATTATGACTGGTTTAAAACACCAAAAGGTGAATCATTGTCAGACAAATCATACTTTGATTAATAAAAAGAAGTCATCCCCACTAATTCTCGTAAAATTAAATCCTACCCATTCTGCAAATCATCAAACATCCCCTTAAATGGATCTGAAAATGAAACCGTATTGTTAAGGAAACTCTTGTTAACCATTTCTAACTCACTAAGCCCGTGCAGTGCTAATTCCATATAGGCATACTGATGTTCTTCTGGTACTTTTAAATCAGATACCAACCTTTTTAATCCCGCTACTTTAGATAGTTTTTCTTTGTACGTTTTTTCATCATCCTCGTTAAGAAGATCTATTTGATTTCCATCTGCGAACCATGCTTTAACTGCCCCATACGGATCCCTCTCTACCCCTTTTTCGAACGAATCAGGAGCTGGGAATATATCTAAAAACACCTCTTTGATAGCTCCACTTAATAAATGCATTGCTACATTATATGGTCCTTCCTGTTCACCTTCATACACCAACTCTACCTTTCCTGTGATCGCAGGAACAATACCCCAAAAATCAGTAACTCTAGTGTTTGTATTGATATCTCCATTGATAATCATCCGCCGTTCCGCAGTACTTACAAGATTTTCTAATGCGGAGATTGACAATCTAGCGGAAACTCCACTTTTCTCATCTACATATTCACTTTCACGAGCTTCAAAAGACACAAACTCCAATAATTCTCTATGCATATCCAATATCGTCACAACAGATTTCTGATCTTCATGCAAATTTGCTTCTTGACCAGTTATTTCTTTTGATATCTCGATGGTCGTTGGATAGTGTGTTAAGATTTGACTTTCTATTCTATCTTTCAACGGTGTTATAATACTTCCTCTGTTTGTATAATCCTCAGGGTTTGCTGTAAATATGAATTGAATATCAAGGGGTAATCTCAACTTAAATCCACGTATCTGAATATCTCCTTCTTGTAGAATATTAAATAATGAAACCTGAATTCTAGGTTGTAAGTCAGGGAGCTCATTAATCACAAAAATAGATCTATGAGATCTAGGTACAAGACCAAAATGAATTACTCGTTCATCAGAATATGGAAGCTTTAGAGTCGCAGCTTTGATAGGATCTACATCACCAATAAGATCAGCGATCGATACATCTGGTGTTGCAAGTTTCTCTACGTATCTTTCATCTCGGTGTATCCATTCTACTGGTGTTTTGTCACCCAATTCAGCAAGCATATCAATTCCATGTCTAGAAATAGGATTTAACGGATCATCATTGAGCTCATTACCAGCGATAATTGGGATGTATTCATCTAATAGTGTAACTAATAATCTTGCAATTCTAGTTTTTGCTTGACCTCTAAGGCCAAGTAACAATACATTATGTCTAGACAAAATTGCTCGTTCAATATCCGGCAAAACGGTATCATCAAATCCAAGAATTCCTTCAAAGATTCTTTCCTTATTTTTTAGCTTAGTTATCAGATTACTCCTCAATTCTTCTTTAACTGATTTGGATTTATATCCTGATTTTTTAAGCGCCTCTAATGTCTTGATATTATTCATATATATTTGATTAACAGAAGCCATTCATCTAAGAAGAACCTCTTACATTTTTCTAATTATTAACTAAAATGAATGGATTACGATCCTTTTCTTTTTCTCTTATTCTGTTTGTAATCCATGAAGATAAACTCACCTAGTCCTTGCAATGAACTATAGAATGCTTTCCCATTATTAATGTTTGTAAATTGATCAACAAAATTTACCAAATATGGATCTCTGGCAATCATAAACGTTGTGATAGGAATATTTAGCTTTCTACATTTGGTAGCTAGGCCCAGCGTTCTATTTAATATTGTTCGATCGAGGCCAAAACTATTTTTGTAATATTTCTTTCCCTTTTTGATGCATGTTGGCTTACCATCCGTAATCATCATTATCTGTTTGTTTGGATTTTTTCTTTTTCTTAGAATATCCATTGCAAGTTCCAACCCAGCTACTGTATTGGTATGATAGGGTCCTACTTCTAAATATGGGAGATCTTTTATTTCTATTTGCCAAGCATCGTTTCCAAAAACAATAATATCTAAAGTATCTTTTGGATATCTAGTAATAATCAACTCCGAAAGCGCCATGGCTACTTTTTTTGCAGGTGTAATCCTATCCTCACCGTACAGAATCATACTGTGAGAGATATCAATCATGAGTACTGTGCTCGTCTGACTCTGATAATATGTTTCATGAACCTGCAGATCATCTTCTGTCATCTTGAATTCATCAATACCGTGATTGATATATGAATTTTTAAGAGATTCCGTCATTGAGATATTATCCAATTTATCTCCAAATTGGAATGGTCTTAGTTCTGAAGTCAATTCATCTCCGCTGCCACTTACTTTGGTATTATGATCTCCTTTTTTTGACTTTTTTAGCTGATCGAATATATCGTCTAGAGCTTGCCTTCTAAGTGCAACTTCCATCTTAGAAGTGGGAGTGAATTTAGGATTACTCTTGTCCTTATTGCTGATGAGACCATTGTCAATAAGATCTTGGATGAAATCAGCCATCCCGTAATTATTATCAGTAAACTTATACTCTTTGTCCAGTTCTGTGAGCCAACTAAGAGCCTCAGTAACATCACCACTCGTGTGCACAAGCAACTCCTTGAATATCTTCAATAATCTTTCATATGGATCATCACCATCTGGGTCTGGTACATACTCGCTAAATCTCCATCCTTTCATCTACAACAATTTATATGTGCGTAATGCAGTAACGCATTATTCTTAGATAAGTTGAATTGATGAGCTAACAATATTTGAAATTAATTATTCGGCGGCAATCAAAACAATCTCCTTTAATAATTTGCTCACATGCTCTTCTCTTGTCAATGCATTAATAACAGTCATTCTGAGATATCTGATTCCACTTAATTCTGTAGAAGTAATATAAAAATTGCCTCGCTTAATCAACTCGTTCCTTAGTTTCAATTGATACTCGTTTCCATTTTCTCCAGAATTATATCTAAAGCAAATAATATTTGCCTCCGGATAATATGGACATTCAAAATCAGGATGAGCAGAAATCAAATCATAAAACTTTCTCGTAATAGCGTATTGATTATCAATATAATCGGACATTCCTCTTTCCCCTTCAGCAGCAAGAACCCAAAACAATTTTGTCCCGATTCCAGACTTTGTACATTCTATAGTATACGGCATTAAATCAAAACCTGGCTTCTCTTTGTCATGAAAGAGATAACTCCCTTTTTGCTGAAAAGTATTAGCAAGACTATTTCCATCTTTGAATAATACTGCAGCACACAAGGTGGATGTCCTAAGCATCTTATGTGTGTCCCATATCATAGAATCTGCTCTTTGAAGTCCTGATAAGAAGTGCTTTTCTTTTTCTGAAACCAAAGCAGATGCACCATGTGCACCATCTACGTGAAACCACAACCCATTCTCATTACAAAACTGCCCAATCTCATCTATTGGATCATACAACCCCGTGGAAGTTGCGCAAGCATTCGCTACCACAGACATGACCCTTTTTCCCTCATCAGAAGTTTGTTTAAATATCTTTTCAAGGCACTCTGGTTTCAATACCTCCATTTTAGTAGTAGGAACTGCTACTAGATTTTTCTTCCCCATTCCTATAATAGATATTGCTCGAGCTATAGAATAATGTGCCACTTCCGAACCTATCACAACCAAATCACCAGGATTTCCTTCTTCCCATGCTTCTGGAGCAATTCGGGCTCTTGCTGCAAGAAGTGCAGTCAGGTTGGCTATAGATCCACCATGTGTAAGTACACCACTGCCATTCCCCTCTTTCTGAGAAAAATCGTCAATGCTATCTCCTACAAACCATCCCGCTTTTTGCAACATCCAATTGACCATGGTTTGTTCAATAACTGCTCCACTTGGTCCCATTTCGTAAATTGCCATAGGATTATTAATAGCCCCACCTATGAAGTCAGCTACTGCTGAAGCTAGGTGAGAAGGAGAAACTTGGTGGCCAATGTAATGTGGATGATGCATCCTTTGGCTATTCTCCAAATATGTTTGAAGAAAATCTGTAACATTATGTTCATTTAATCCTCCTTCTTTTATCCATTTTGTCAACCCAAGATCTCTAGACAATTTTGATGCAAGTTCTTGTTTAAGAACCTTACCCTTTCCTGACATACTCGTATCAATATATGCTTCGAGCAAGGGCAGGATTTTCTTTATGATTGCAGATAAGTCTAAAGCAGTATTTTTCATAATTAATTAATACTTCATGAACTTAATCACCTTGCCATTTGAAACGACAAAGTACATTCCAATTGAATAATTAGATATATCAATCTGACTTAGACCTTTATTGACTTGATAATCATCCATATGGACACCATTTAGATTAATAATTTGCACATTACTAGTTCTTTCAGCTAAAATTTCTAATGTATTAGAAACCAATGACTGCACGACTTGCAAACCATCTTTCTCAAGTATAAATTCTTCTGTCGCTGTAATTATACAATCTGAATCAAATGGCTCTAACTCTATGGGATTACCTGGCGTCAAATCTTTACCCTCGAATGCAGGATGATCAGGCTTATACTTTAATATTCTAAAAACAGCATTTTGGAATATTGTCTCACCTTGAGTCGTAGGCCCAAGACTACTTCTCATAGGATTGATATATTCCCAGACGATATCCCCATCTTCCGTCACTTCTATGAATCTGCCTGTACCGCCAGAGCAAATAAATGCATTTCCATTAGATAAAAACTGTACACCTGATATTCTACTAGAAAAAAAGCCTGATTCTTCGTAGGTCCAATCAGGCTCAGACGGTCCAAATGCTTCTCCTTCACTAATTATATAATTAAATCCATCAATTGGAGGTGTCCATCTTTCTACTCTTGACCGATCGGTCATCCATTGATTATTGAACACAGAGAGGCTACCTCCGTTTGGAACATCATCATCCACCCACTCTATATTATGCTGCTTAAATAATACTTGATCATCTGCAGTCCCTCGATCGTAAACTTGTGGATTTCCATATCTATACAAAATATCACCACCTATCCCTGAATTTCCACCCGATGAAGTACTTGCTTCTTCCGCAGTCGTACTGTGATCTATAATCCAGATCTCGCTGAAATCCCTTGAACTTATTGCGATTTGATCCAACTGTTCATTGTAGGCAATTGCATTGAAATGTGCCCAATCTTTATCTAAACCTTCATCTGCTGGTATATAGTTAAAGTCCATTTTATTAGGATTTTCTGATATAACTCCGAAGTTGGGTTTATCTGGAAACTGATCTTGAACTAAATGATCCGCCAAGCTCCACTCCCATACAATTTCTATTTCATTCGTACCGATAATTTTTATCTCAAATATTTTCT
The DNA here is from genome assembly GCA_963975265.1 of uncultured Saprospirales bacterium. GTDB lineage: Bacteria > Bacteroidota > Bacteroidia > Chitinophagales > Saprospiraceae > CAJXUU01. The sequence goes on along the minus strand of CAXBGT010000019.1, from coordinate 29,661 downwards.
CAATCCACATATCAGCATCAAAGCTTCTGCCCGCCGCTACTGCATCTTCTCCTGATAGTGGTGTCCAAGCTAAAGTCAAGAAATTGCCGTTAGGAAGTGGTTCTACATCGTGATGAGACTGCATTTGTTCATTTGCAAACCTATAAGACCAAATCGTATTGCCATTCCATGACAGGAGTTCAAATTGACCTCCTACGCCACCTCCATTGAATTCTCCACTCACTCTACCGCATCTCAATAGATTGCCATTTTCTAGAAGATAGACGCCTAATCCTGGTGAAAAATCGCTCAACCATGTCTGTACTTCAAATCCACAATTATCTAATAAGTGGGTGGTTTTGCTATTTGTAAATAATGTATATCCATTCAATGACGCCTCTTCATTAGTAAACAAGCCCACCGTTTGCTCTTGTGAATAAAGCCCCACTTGCATGATTATGAATAAACCTCCCAATATATGTTTCATCTATTATATTTTTCGATCTAAAAGTATAAAATCATATTGATTGAGATTCATAAATAATAAAGAAAGGTCGTATGGATTATCCAACTTGAGAATATATCTTGCAGGATAATGAAAATTACACAACAATTTAAGTCTATTCTCTCTTTTCTGAAACATCCTTATCCAGAGGCAGAAAACATGTCAATCTATATACGATCAATCTTTATTATTGCAGTTTTTGTTACTCTTTTCCTTGGCCTTATCCAGCCATTTAATATGGATCAAACCAACGGCAAGGTCTGGTTGTTTTCTCTGATTTTTGGTGCTATTACTTTTACGGCGGGCTTGTGTTATGAAATTATGATCAGATATGTGTTCAGAATAAAAAAAGAAGGCAAAAGTTATACTTTTATAAGATGGATAATTCAGGTGATCGGTTTACTAATATTCATTGCACTTTTCAATTACTTATATCTAGCGTACCAATTCGGCATGCCTTTAAAAGGATTTATGTATATGATGTATGCCACTTTTTTGGTTGGAGTCTTCCCTACTGTTTTTATAGGTACTATCTCGTTGATTAAAAGTGAAAAAAGGAACGCCGAGATTGCCGCAATCCTTAACGAAAAAACAATAAAACCAAAACCAGTTGTACACGAATCATCATTATTTGACATTTCTGCAGATATGATATGGGTTATTGAGTCCATTCAGAATTATGTAAATATCTACTATAAGAATGGCGAATCTATAGAAAAGAAAGTAGAAAGAGCTACACTCAAGTCATGTGAAGATCTTATTGAAAATACGGATTTACTACGATGTCATAGATCATTTATTATCAACACTTCAAAAATCGAAAATGTAAGCGGCAATGCTCAAGGATTAAAGTTGAAGTTGGTTGACTTTGAGATTGCAGTGCCGGTATCTAGAAGCTACATCCCACTATTCAAGGTTTGACATTGGTCCCTAAGCCTTGCTATACATCACTCTCTGGTTTGTCAAACATCCCAACAGTTGTTATCAATCACATATAAAAGAATCTTTCTTTCAGTTCCTATATGTTTGAGCTATTGTTAAAAATAATAAACATAATATGAAAGAGATACATGATATTTTTCTTTGGATACACATACCTGCTGGCACACTCAGCTTGATTCTATTTTGGGTACCTGTTATAGTAAAGAAGGGCAATAATATCCACCGAAAAGTGGGAAGAGCATATTATTGGTGTATGTGGATAGTTCAGATTACTGCACTTATCCTTAGTGTAAATAATGCCTTTCTGGGTCACTATACAATGGCAGCATTTTTAGGTTTTCTTGCAATATTAACAGGCTATCCTCTCTGGTACAGTTATGAAATTCTACAACAGAAAAAAGTATGGACAGAGCGTTATTTCAAGAATAGAAAAGTATTTGCATGGGTACTATTTTGTGCAAGTTTATCAATGATCATCGGTGCAGCAATTCTGAAATTTCAAAACCAGGGTGTACTTATGCTTTTATTTGGACTGCTTGGATTACCTGCAATGAAAGATGCAATGATGAGTAAGGAAACAGCCATGAACACGGGAAGTAGAATTAAGATGCACATGCAAGGAACAATCATATCTGGCATTGCTGCATATACAGCATTTTTATCCTTTGGGGGCCGAAGCTTATTTGAAGATCATCTACCAGGATATTGGCAATTATTACCATGGATTGCACCTACGATAATTGGAGTCACCGTTCTGCGATTTATGAAAAACAAGTACAATTAATATCACCTGCATCCCAATCTCCCTTGCTCCATTGAATTATAGCTGATAACAATTGGGATCTCTTTCTTACCAATTTCAATATCATTAGAACTATATGCGGTTAATATGCCCAAATTGACCATAAACCACCGATGAATTCGCATGAATGAATTTGGCAGTTCTTTTTCAATATCTGTCATGGAGGTTTTTTTATGTAGGAAGTCTCCGCCGTGAATATTCTTACATATTCTGTCAAACTTCCAAAGTACCTGGAAATCATGAATACTGTTGGGATAGTAGAATGAACGAGTCGGGAGGTTATATTCTGAGATATACAATGAACGGGCAGACTATGAGTCAGATAATCAGTATAGAAGACAATGCAGGAAGTTCGTTCTATCGAATACTAAAAAAGCTATTCTAATAAACAAAGACTGAAATGAATTGACCCAAATTCAAAAGAATGATGGTCAATACATCTTTATTTTCTAAAACCACTTAATCGTAAGATCAATTAATTTCTGTTTAAAATCATTGTATGGCGGCACTAAAAGTTCTAATGCATTAGGAAAATTTTGTTTAAGCACTCCTCTAGCGTTTGAGAATGCCTGAAAACCAAAGTACCCTCCACCTTTACCGATACCACTATTATTAGATCCTCCAAATGGCAAATTAGTATTGAAAAAATGCACTGCATTATGATTGATGCATGAACCGCCAGCCCTAGTATTATTCATAATATGCGTGGTGTTTTTTCGGCTTTTGCTATAGATGTATAGTGCTAATGGTTTTTCTCTACCATTAATAATATTGATTACTTCATCTAAATCAGTATAACTGTGAATAGGAAGAATAGGGCCAAAAATTTCCTCTGTCATCAATTTACTATCCATGGGTACATTGGTCATAATAGTTGGTGCAATGTAGTTTTCTTCCCATTTGGTATTACCTCCTAATTCTATTTTTGCACCTCGTTCTACAGCATCTTCTACTAATCCTGCTACCCGATCAAAATGCTTTTTATTTACCATTCTTGAATAACTGCCCTCCTTCGCTGCGTCTTCTGTGTAGAACATTTTTAAGTTCTTCTTCACAGCACTTAAGAAAGCTTCTTTTTTACTTTCATGAACAAATAGATAATCAGGTGCAATACATATCTGACCATTATTCATAAATTTACCCCAAGCAGTTCTTTTGGCTGCCACTTCTACATCTGCAGTTTCATCTATTATTGTTGGAGATTTACCTCCTAGTTCTAGCGTTACAGAAGTTAGGTGCTTGGCCGCTGCACCCATTACTATCTTTCCAATCTGTGGCGATCCTGTGAAAAATATATGATTAAATGGTAGAGCTAGCAGAGCTTTTGATGTCTCGACTCCACCTTGTACAAGTGCTACTTCATTGGTGTCAAATATCTCATCTATGATTTTCTGCATCACTTCTGAAGTGTTAGGCGTCATCTCCGAGGGCTTGATCATGACAGTATTCCCAGCTGCAATCGCAGATACCAATGGTGCAAAAGTCAAGTTCACAGGAAAGTTCCAAGGTGCAATAATAAGTACCACTCCTTTCGGTTCATGATGAATGTACGAACTTGACCCCATTAGAGCCAGAGGTGTTTTTACGGACTGATTGTCCATCCATTCTCTAAGGTGACTTTTGGTATGCTTTATTTCACTCGTAATTGGATAAATCTCTGTTAAATCTACTTCACTAGGGTGCTTTCTAAAATCTTTATAAAGTGCCTCTTTGATCTCAGGCCGATATTTCAATACCGCTTTATGAAACTTCTTCAACTTAGCAATCCTCTGCTTTGCTGTAGTATTCCCTACTGCAAATTGATGCTTTTTATGAACAGCGAATATTTCATTAATTCGAGTAGTAGGTGTTTCTTTTACCTCTTTGAGTGTGATTGTAGACATATAAGATATTTTAGATTGACTAAATATACTACTGTAGAACTAGAAAATTAACTCAGCGTTCAATAAATTTGAAAATGCATCAATGGTATATCTTGATAAAGACTAAACAAGTAACTCTACTTTTAATCAATAATAGTCCATGAAGTTTATTTAAACGTAATAAATCTCATTTTTACATTTTCATCAACTTTTACTACGGCTGCGATTTTCTTCTACATTTATTCGAATTACTGATTCCAGCTCACCGATCGCAAGCACTCAATGATCTTGCATCAATGCTCACCCCGTGATCATTGAGCTGGTGCGTCAGCGAAGATCTATGAACACATTGCAGGCACGAATAGTCAATCAAAACACAAAATTTGGCACATTTTTAGTCTCAACATTAACACTACATTATAACCATATACGCTCAGTAGTCATAAATTCATCTTATCTTTGCAATAGTGAAAATACGCTTAGCATTCATATTGTCCATCATGATTATTTTTTCCAGTGTTCAGGAAAGCTTATCACAATTTTCGTCGATCATGTTTTCGACTGAAAATTGCTGTACGTCTACTTTATTGGTTGATTCAGAAATAGATTGTGATATTGATGATACTGAAAACGCGAATTCATGTTGCGATAGTACAGACTGTGATTGTACTTGCTGTATTCATGTTTCATTATTCAACACTTCATTCGGAGAGTTATCTTATCAAGGTGAAGCAGAGAAAGACATCTACATTTATGTAAACGTGTATGGCTCTTCAATCCCTTTTCCTATCTTCCACCCACCAGTCTATTCAGTTTAGTAATCTTAATAAGAGACCTGTGTTATTTCCATAACATATCCAACCTCTTATTAGGCTATGTTTGATTATTAAAGATGTACATATCAATGAACCGGCGCGTCCGAGTTCACAACTAAACTAAATAATAAATGGATTCAATACTAAAATATATAGTGCTTGCCTTGGCATTGGTTTCTACTATCAATCTTAATGGACAATCAACACTTAAAATGAAGGTCTATGGCATCTGTGGAATGTGCCAAGATAGAATTGAAACTGCCGCTAAAAGTATTATTGGTGTGACCGATGCAAATTGGGAAATGGCAGAAGATGAACTGACCGTTCAATTTCAAGAAGGTCTATTTCAAGAACTAGAACTACATCAACATCTTGCTTCTGTGGGCCACGACACCGATAAAGTAAAAGCTACAGCAGAAGTGTACAATAACTTGCATGGCTGCTGTAAATACAGAGATGATTCGGAATATGATCTTCAAGAAGGGGATGATCACAATCTTGATGTGGGAGAAGAAGAAGAAGAAGAAGAAGAAGAAAACAAGGACGACTTAGGTGGCAATGCAAATGCTGAAGTTGATCACAGCGCCCACGCCATCTCAGGTATGGTATATGAAATGTCAGTAACTGGAGAACTTCAGCCTTTGATAGGTGCTTATATCTACTTAGCCAATACTGCATCTGGTACTTCGACAGATGTAGATGGTTATTTCACATTCAAAAAACCAAATGATAAGATAGACGAAGACCTACTGGTAGTAAGCTACCTCGGTTATGAGAATGACACCATCAATATGCAAGGAAACAAAACGGTCTCCATCACAATGAAATCAAGTCTGGTTTTGGATGCTATTGAGGTAGTTCACAAGAGAAAGAGCACTCAGGTTTCCTTCTTAGATCCTATCAAGTCTCTAAAAATAGGTCAGAAAGAACTGTGCAAAGCAGCTTGTTGCAATCTTAGTGAAAGCTTCGAAACCACACCATCTGTAGATGCTATATCTACTGATGCTATAACTGGTACGCGTAAAATTGAAATGCTAGGGCTGGCAGGTCCTTATGTGCAGGTTACAAGGGAAAACATGCCTTTCATTCGTGGTTTGGCCGCATCAAATGGTTTTTCATATACGCCTGGAACCTGGGTAGAAAGTATACAACTCAACATGGGTGCAGGATCTGTAGTTAATGGTCCAGAAAGTATGACGGGTCAAATCAATGTAGAGATCAAGAAGCCAGAATTAAGTGAAAAACTTTTCCTGAATCTGTATGCAAATATGGCACAGAGGATAGAAGCAAATCTTGATCAAGCATTTAAAATAAATGATAAATGGTCGACTGGATATTTACTGCATGGAAACTATCAAAATCAATTCCAAGATAGGAACAATGATGGATTCCAAGACATGCCCGACAATACGCAGTTTATAGCCATGAATCGATGGAAGTATAATAGTGGTCAAGGTAAATTTGCCCAATTTGGTATTAAAGGAACTTACATAGACAAATCTTCTGGGCAAGGTGATTTATCTACTATTGATGCACCAATCACCACTTCACCTTGGAGAGCTGACTTCCTCACAGAAAGGCTAGAAGGATGGGCAAAGATTGGTAAGGTATTCGAAGATAAGCCTTATGCTAGTTATGGATTACAATTAAGTGCCAGCTATCATAATCAAGAGGCCTCATTTGGTGATAGACCGTACAATGCACAACAGACTTCTCTCTACGCAAATTATATCTATCAGACAATTATCACAGACACCAAACATCAAATAAAGTATGGTGCTAGTTACCAGTTTGATGACATTTCAGAAGATGTAAAAACATATCAATTTGATAGAGAAGAACATCTTATAGGCGCTTTCTCAGAGTATCAATTCGTGCCTAATGATAAGTATACACTTGTGTTAGGTTTGAGAGGTGACTATCATAACAACTTCGGTTTCTTTGTCACCCCAAGAATACACATGAAGTATAATCCCAATGAAACCACTTCCTGGAGAATTGCGGCAGGTAGAGGTCAGCGAACAGCGACCATTTTCTCAGAGAATATTGGACTGTTTGCAAGCAATAGATCTATCATCATCGATAATGATAGCAATTCTGATGCACCATACGGTCTCAATGCTGAAATTAGTTATAACGCAGGAATCAACTTCACCAAAGAGATCATGATCAATCAACGATCAGCTGTATTTGGCATTGATTATTACTATACTACCTTCGATCAACAAGTAGTTATTGATTATGATATGAATCCACAAGAAGTTCAATTTTACAATCTTAATGGCAGGTCTTATAGTCATAGTATCCAATCGCAGATAGATATAGAGTTACTCGATGGTTTTGATGTAAGGTTGGCTTATAGATATAATAATCCGAAGACTGACTTCAAAAGTGGTTCTGACGTAAGGCCACTTGTTGCAAAGCAAAGAGCTTTCTTTAATCTAGCTTATGAAACCGAATCGAAATGGTCGTTTGATCTTACAGGTAATTGGATATCTACTAAAAGAATTCCATCTACACAGAGCAATCCAGAAGAATATAGAATCAACACAGAAAGTCCAGCATACTTCACGTTCAATGGGCAAGTAAGCAAAAAGATGGGAAGTAGCGTTGATGTTTATGTTGGTGGTGAAAATCTACTAGACTACAGACAAGAAAACGCAATTATTCAATTTGATAATCCATGGGGAGAATATTTCGATTCTTCGTTGGTTTGGGGACCTGTTCAAGGGCGAGTTGTTTATATTGGCATGAGATATCGGATGCCATAAATTCGTTTATTATTATCTTATTTCAACCTATAAGCAGCCAAAACCATATGAAACAAGACAGTTTTGGCTATTTATACATTTATATATAGCCATATCTATTTTATAATTTGCACTTTTGGCTATTTATACGTACAATATCAGCCACAACATCATCACAATTCATGTTTTGGCTACTTTATGGACGACAATTAGCCAAAACTTCGCAATAAATATTACTTTTGGCTAGCTATGATTTTATAAATAGCCAATTTAGATAACTATGAAAGATTTAATTGGAAGGCAGAACGAGCAAAAGATAATCCAATCACTGCTAAACAGTTCGAGGTCAGAATTTGCGGCATTCTTCGGTAGGCGTCGAGTGGGCAAAACTTTTTTCATAAGAGAATACTTCCAATACAATTTTGACTTCCAGTTAACTGGGCTAGCCAATGCTGATACATCACAACAGTTGTTCAATTTTTATAACGCATTTAACAGACAATCCCCATTACTACTTGATACTCCGCCAAAATCATGGTTAGAAGCATTTGAGCATCTAAAAGATCATATTGAATTGACAACCGAGAAAAGAAAAAAAGTTGTTTTCATAGATGAGATTCCGTGGTTAGATACAGCCAAAAGTGATTTCATGATTGGCCTAGAAAGCTTCTGGAATCATTGGGCAAGTGCAAGAAAAGATATATTCCTAATTGTATGTGGATCTGCCGCTTCTTGGATGATCAATCAACTCATCAATAATAGTGGAGGACTTCATAACAGAGTGACAAGAGAAGTAAAAATAGAACCATTTACACTAAGTGAAGTTGAAGCCTATCTGCTTTCGAGAGGCCACATATGCACTCGTTATCAGATAATCCAATTGTATATGGTCACTGGGGGTGTTCCATTTTATTTGGATAGGCTAAAAACAGAATTGAGTATTCTCCAAAACATAGACGAATTGTGTTTCAGCAAATCAGGAGTACTAAGAAACGAATTTCAACACCTATTCAAATCATTATTTAATAAGTTCGAAAAACATGAAAAAATAGTAGAAACCCTATCACAGAAAGCAATAGGCATGACTAGACAAGAAATACTCGATAAATCAAAACTAAAATCAGGAGGAACCTTCTCCAAAGTTATCGAAGAATTAGAGTTAAGCGGATTTATTACAAGCTACGGACCAATAGATAAGAAAATAAAAGATACCCTTTACCGATTATCGGATTTCTATACGCTATTCTATTTCAAATTCATACAAACCGTACCCCATCCAGAACCCAACTATTGGGTCAAACGAGCTGATAGCCCTTCGCAACGAGCCTGGGCAGGTTACGCATTCGAACAAGTTTGCTTGGCTCATACTGAGGCAATAAAATCAGCAATTGGAATATCAGGAGTAAGCACGTCCTTAGGTTCATGGCGAGGAAAGCATGGAGAAAAAGGAGTACAGATAGACATGCTCATCGAAAGGAATGACGGTGTGACAAATATCTGTGAAATGAAATTCTCAATTAGTGAATTCACTATTACTAAATCGTACGCCGACAATTTAAGGACCAAAATAAGCGTTTATAAAAATGCCACTAAGACAAAGAATGCCATCCAATTGATCACAGTAACTACCTATGGTGTAAGTAAAAATGCATACGCATCAGAACTAGTCCAAAAGGACATAACTATGGATGACCTATTCTAAATGGTATTAGCCTCAGGGTAAGCCCTAGATTCTAAAAAATTGATGCAAGCATCGAGGTATTACATCTAATATCCCGCTAAAAGTGGGATTAGTTCAACTATCTATTTTGATTGTGCAGCTTAGCTACTTTTCAAAACAGTGGTTCACTAACAAGAATAAATAGGGAAAAATATCAATCAAGTAACCGTTGATTAACCTATCTATGGCAATATAATAATCTTCTTAGAAGCCAACATCTCATTATCATTCTTTATAGTCAAGAAATAGATACCCGTCATTAGATTAGGAAGTTGAACGAGGTTTTTATCACCAAAAATATCTCGCGTCAAAATCGACTTCCCAAATCCATTTGAAAGAATTACAGATCGTTTACCTCCTGATTCAAAATCGATATTGATATAGCTTTGCGCTGGGTTAGGATAAACATTTACAAAATACTTGTTTAGTTCCTGAGTATTAGATGGACTAGAATTCGATTTGTTAAATGTTGGGGGTTTGGCTATAAACTCGCCTAAACCATTAGGAATTCTAGAAAGAGTAACATTTGTTTCTTGAGTACCATAAGACAGAGAATCAAGAACTAAATTATCATCCATAAGCATAATAAATCCACCCTCTTTTGACAATTTAAAATTAGCGTGTAGGACTTCTTCTCCTTCATCATTATCTGTCCAGATGATTAAATAACTGTTCGCTTCGATTTTTGCACCAATTGGAAAACTCCATTTTTGAGGTTTGCCTACATTATCTGTTAGATATGCATTTGAAAGATCAATCTGTTCTTCAGTATTATTGTATAATTCAATCCAGTCAGCAAAATCTCCAGCAGCATCTGATATACCTGACAAAGAGTCATTTGAGGCCATAAATTCATTGATAGAAATATCAAGAGACTGCAAAGATGAAGATGCATTATCACAACCATAAACTTGTTCTAACTCATCATTCATTGTGACCACTTGTGTAGCAATAAACTTCTTAAGTCCGGGTAATATTTCACTACCTTGATCAAGATCTAACTCAAATTCAGCTTGAGACCACAGATAATTATTATCTGCCTGGATATCAGTGCGGATTAGAACTCCATACTTCTCTATCAATGGAAAAATTCTTTCTGCTGTAAAATTATTATCCAACAAACGACAGAACTCTCTATAGTACCTTTCCTTATATTCGGGTATTGCAAGCAATCGATTGATAAGTACTTTTTCTGATCCGCTCATATGTACAGGGAAAATATTAAGTGGAAAAGCAAACCCTCCATTCCCGCTAGCTATTTCGTCATACAATGCTTGGCAATCACTATCCCAATCAGTTTCACAGCAATCTATATCATCGCTGATGACCGCCTGAAAATGGTATCACTGGGAGGATATGGGCAAGATCCATTCATAATGGTTAGACAACTCTCAGGAAATTCTATTTCAACAACACCCCCTCCTCCATCATAAGCATAAAAAACACCTCCCATTGCATAGTTATAGTCCCACGGAATCCAATCATACCTCTCAGACAAGCGATCTTGATATAGATAAAAATTACGTCCATGCAACAAATAAGAATCCCAATTACTGGTTACCACATCAACAGTTAAAGTTTTTAAGTATCGTTCTACATTAAAAACAGTTCCTATTGATGCTTCAAATTCATTATCGTTCGTTTCGTTAATCACATCCATAAATCCGACAAAATCATCCCATGCTCCCTCTTTATAATCGGTTTTAAGCTCAAAAACTCCTTGGTAAGCTACAGTATCTGCACCCATCCAACTCAGTTCACTAATTCCATTATTTTTAAGGAGATTACCATCTGAATTATCGAAATTATCTTTTATGAAGGTTTTATCGATTTGCTCAACTACTAGGTACAAGCCCCAATATTCATCATCGATAAATACTCTTGAATACGAAGTTCTCGGAGAACTAACTCCCGCTCTATTCATGATATCATAGCAGAGTTTATCCCTTTGTATAGATGGATCGCCAGCGCCATTATTTAAGTTGATTTTCTTAAGACCGTCATACTCTTTGCCTCTTACAAATTGATTGAAGTCCAATTTTATTGACTTTTTATTTCCAACAGCACTAAAATGTGAAGCAAATCCTTTTTGTCTGACACCAATACTATCTAGTAATTCACCATCCATTTCAACACTAGCCATTTGGTATGGAACAAAAGGATAATTTTCTAGATAATCAGTTGAAAGTATATTCCAGAAATCATTTTCATTATCAGATGTAATTCGTATTTCATGGACGTAACTATCATCAAATATTAATTTGCCCTGACAAAAAATATATACTGTTGTAATAAAAACTAGTAAAATCGTGAATAATATTTTCATAAATTACATCTTTAAGTTCTATTCCTTTGATTCTAGGTAAAACTCGTAATTTTGGTTGGTCGAGTACTAGCTTAGTGTAATTACAAATTACATATAAAAGGCTTAATAAAAATAAACAAAATAACATCAATCTATTTAAGAAAAAATGCAAAGATTCTAACATCACAACTTCTTTAAATTTTGTACAACCCATATCAAATTGGATAAATAAAAAATAATTACTAACTAGCCAGACTAAAATTAAAATCTAACAAACACTATGCGCTACTTATTAACTCTAGCTCTAGGATTTCTATTCCTAGTTTCCCATGCTCAAGACAATCCAAACTGGCTCAGACATCAATCTATTTCTCCCGATGGTTCTACCATAGCATTCACTTACAAAGGTGACCTGTATACTGTCTCAGCTAATGGTGGAGATGCTACACAACTAACATTCCATGATGCTCACGACTATAAAGCGATATGGAGTCCTGATAGTCAGACGATAGCTTTTGCATCAGATAGATACGGCAACTTTGATATATTCACAATGCCTGCAGATGGTGGGCAGGCGACTAGACTTACCTTCCACTCAGCAGGTGAGACCCCATTTACATTTTCCTCAGATGGTAAAAATGTAATCTTCGGTGCTGTAAGACAAGATGCCGCTCAACATAGACAGTACCCCTCTGGATCACAACCAGAATTATACACTGTCGGAACAGATGCCGGAAGAGTGGGCCAAGTATTTACTATACCCGCTGAATATGCTGAGGTAAGTGCTGATGGGGCTACTATTCTCTATCATGATAAAAAAGGATATGAAAACGAATGGAGAAAACATCATACGTCAGCTGTAACTCGGGATATCTGGACATATGATGTTGCGACCAAACAACATACTATGATCACCAATCACAATGCAGAAGACCGTCACCCAACACTGAGCGATGATGGGCAAACGATTTACTTCTTGAGTGAGAGATCTGGAACTTTCAATGTTCACAAGATGGCAACTGCAACCCCATCCGATGTAAGTCAATTGACTTCATTTACTTTACACCCTGTAAGATTTTTGAGTCAAGGAAAAGGAACACTCTGTTTCGGATTTGATGGTGAAGTATACACATTAAAAGAAGGATCAGAACCACAGAAACTTGCTATCAATATCAAAACACAAGATAAATCTAACTCTGATAAATTTATTTCTGTAGGCAGTGGCATCAACGAAATGTCGATTTCTCCAAATGGAAAAGAAATAGCATTCATCTCAAGAGGAGAAGTATTCGTGACATCTGTGGATAAGTCATTCACAAAAAGAATCACAACCACTCCAGAGAATGAAAGATTTGTAACCTTCTCACATGATGGCAAGTCTGTGATATATTCTAGAGAAACAGAAGGTAGATGGTCAATATTCCAAAGTAAAAAAGTAAGAAAAGAGGAGCCGTTTTTCTATGTATCTACACTACTGAAAGAAGAAGTATTGATCCAAAATGAATTGGATAATTATCTTCCTGAAGTATCACCTGATGGAGAGAAAATAGCATTTGTGGAAGGTCGTAGAACTTTGAAAGTAATGGATCTAAAAACGAAACAGACAGTTACTCTCCTAACTCCAGACGACCTCTTTCACATGAGGGATGGAGATCAGGATTTTTCATGGTCCCCTGATAGTAAGTGGTTACTCGTAGAATGGGGCAAGACATTAAGCAATAGCGATGTCCTTCTTATGTCTGCTGATGGTAGCAAGAGAATAAATCTTAATGAAAGTGGATATTATGACTATAGTCCGCAATGGGCTAATGAAGGAAAACAACTCCTATGGATGAGTAACCGTGATGGACTAAAATCATATGCCACAAGTGGTCAATCACAAGGAGATGTATACACGATGTTTTTTGATCAAGAAGCGTGGGATAAGTATAACTTGAGTGAAGAAGACTTCAAATTAATTAAAGAGATCGAAGAAGCTCAAAAGGAAGAAAAAGAGAAAGAGGAGAAAGAAAAAGAGAAAAAAGACGGTAAAAAGAAAGATAAGAAAAAGGAGAAAGATAAGGATAAAGACAAAGATGAGAAGGATGAAGATGAAATAGAGCCTTTGGAATTTGCTTGGGATGACATGAAAGATTGGAAATCAAGATTAACAATTCATTCATCGGGACTTGGTGACGCAGTATTGTCTAAAGATGGTGAGAAACTGTACTATTTGGCAAGATTCGAAGATAAGATGAATCTATGGTCTACTAATCTAAGAACGAAAGAAACTAAAATGGCTATGCCACTCGGCATTCGATCTGGTGGATTAGAATGGGACAAGAAAATGGAGAATCTTTACTTACTAAGCAGTGGTGGGATCAAAAAGATAGATCCTGAAACCAAAAAATCAAAACCGGTAAAAATCAGCAGCGAAATAGTATTCGACAGAGATGCCGAGCGTCAAGCGATGTTCGACCACGTATGGATCAGAACTAAGAATATTTTCTACCATTCTGACTTCCATGGTATCGATTGGGAGCAAATGAAGACAGAATACAGCAAGTATATTCCCCATCTTGGTAATTCTTACGAATTTTCAGAATTGTTATCTGAGATGCTAGGCGAACTGAATGTATCACACGCCGGTGCTCGATATAGATCAAGTATACCAAATGGCGACAAGACAGCTTCACTTGGTATTTTAAAGGATTGGAATTATACTGGAAACGGTATTAAAATTGAAGAAATCATCGAAGGAGGACCACTCGACAAAGCAGCGTACAAAATTAAGGCTGGAATGATAATCGAAAAAATCGATGGTGAACAAATACTTCCTACAAAAGATATTGCTCAATACTTAAACAGGAAAGAAGGAGATTTTACATTATTAGAAATTAAAGATCCACAAACTAATAAAACTGAAATGATCACTATGAAGCCGATTTCACTGGGAAGTGAGAACAGACTGCTTTATAAAAGGTGGATCAAGACCAACAGGTTAGAAGTTGAAAAAGCATCAGGAGGAAAGATTGGATACGTCCACATTCCAGGGATGAGTGATGGTCCATACAGAGATATCTATGAAGAAATGATGGGTAAGTACTTCGAAACAGATGGAGTGATTGTGGATACAAGATTCAATGGTGGTGGTGATTTAGTTGCTGATTTGGCTATGTTCTTTACTGGGACGCCATTCATCACTTACGAGACAGAGCAAAAGGTAGTTGGTGGAGAACCTACATCTAGATGGACTAAACCTACACTAGCTATGATCAACGAAGCACAATATTCTGATGGTCATTGTTTCGCATGTGGATACACCGATCTTAAGATTGGTAAGACAGTAGGAATGCCTACTCCAGGAACATGTAGTTTCGCAGGATGGGAAGGTCTTCCTGATGGCACAAGATGGGGCGTCGTTCCAGTAAGTGCGAAGGACAAACAAGGTAAATGGATGGAAAACAGCCAAACTGAACCAGAGTTTAAAGTAAAAAACATGCCAGGTAAGATTGATCAAGGAATCGATGAGCAATTATTGAAGGCTATTGAGGAGATGAAAAAGACAATAGAGTTGCGATAGGAAGCTTCGCTAGACTTTACGAGGTCGAGATTTAGAGAGGTATAGAATAGATGTTGGCTTTTTGATTTTTTGACAATTCGAGGTTAGACTTTTCGACATTCGACTTTTTGATATTGATATATTTAAGGACTAATTTATAGACCTGACAGAATTATTGCTTCTGTTGGGTCTTTTTTATGAATTATCTGCCCAAAAGTCTCAAATAACCGCTGATATAGAATATTCCCTAGCCTTAGCTACAATTTGATATGCCCATTACATATATTCGGCCTAGATTTTGAATTACAAGATACTATGAAGATTACAGAACATTTTGAGAAAGCAAAAGGGGACACCCTTGTATCATTTGAAATATTACCTCCGCTTAAAGGTGGAAGTATGAAAGCGATATTCGATAGTCTAGATCCATTGATGGAATTTAAACCTCCTTTTATCGATGTGACTTACCATCGAGAAGAGTATATCTATAACATGCGACCGAGTGGGTATTATGAAAAGACATCCATTAGGAAAAGACCCGGCACGGTAGGAATCTGTGCATCAATCATGCATAGATATGGTGTGGATGCCATTCCTCATTTGATCTGTGGCGGATTCTCCGTTGAAGAAACTGAAAATGCTTTGATAGATTTAGCTTTTTTAGGAATTGATAATGTGCTCGCATTAAGAGGTGATGCAAGACAATTCGAAGATAAATTTATCCCAGAAAAGAACGGGCATAAGTATGCGAGTGACCTGATCAAACAGATTGCATGTATGAATAAAGGTACATATCTAGATGCAAATATCGAAAATGGTGCAAATACTGACTTTTGCATAGGGTTAGCAGGTTACCCAGAAAAGCACTATGAAGCTCCTAATCTAGCGCAAGATATCGAATACACAAAACAGAAGATAACTGCTGGTGGTGACTATATAGTTACTCAAATGTTTTTTAATAATCAGAACTTCTTTGATTATACCAAAACTTGTAAGGCCGCAGGAATAGATGTGCCAATAGTCCCTGGACTGAAACCGTTAACTAAAAAATATCAACTGAACTCTATCCCAAGGAAATTTTTCATCAATATGCCAGAAGAATTAGTGAAAGCAGTAGAAAAAGCTAAAGGAGATCAGATCAAAGAAGTGGGTATTGAGTGGTGTATTCATCAATCCCAAGAACTTAAAAAGGCTGGTGTGCCATGTCTTCACTATTACACTATGGGAGATGCAGAAACTACGAAGAGAATTGTGTCCGCGCTATGATTAGAATTCATACTTTATCACTTCTAAAACTTTTTTAACTCCAGGTCAATTATGACACTAAAAAAAGCTGTAAAATACTTCGCCATAATACTTGTGGGTATCTTTGTGCTTTTAATAATTGCAGTATACTTTGTCAATAAAGACAGTAAGTACCTTGGTAACCATAAGATTACTAATGGCAATACTGCGACTATAATATTGATAGATGGTTTGGACCAAGCAAGATTTCAAAATGCATTAAAAAAAGGTAAACTACCCAATCTAAAAAAGCTGATAAATAAGGGCACTTACATTAAAAATGGAATTGGTTCTTTTCCTAGTATGACGGGTTATGCATTCTATCCATTCATCACAGGACATGATGCCATAGAAAGTGGAATAATAGGTTTGAGGTGGTTTGACAGGTCGCTCGACGTTGGAAATCTTCGTAATTATGTAGGTCGGACCAATGTCTGGATGAACCAAGATATCACTGATACCATCAAGACCTTCTTTGAATTGAGCGGAGATCAATATACAGCAAGTATTAATTCTTTCATGAATAAGGGGGTCGCCGATGCTCGTATTACAGGCTGGACACATACAACTGCCAAGTTCGAAGGAAAGTCTTTCATTGGTCCTTTGAGATCTATTCCATTTGCTGGCAAGGAACTGGCAAAGAATCACTACCAACACGAATCGGCAGTAATGAAAATGGCCGCTGAACAGCTAGAGCAAAACCCTAAATTACAGTGGATTGCACTCCCCTCCCCTGATGCCACCTTTCATGTGGATGGCATGACGGACTACTATGATAATTTAGTACAGTATATAGATAGTCTGATTGGAGATTTCCAAGTGACGATTGATGATTTAGGCCAAAATGATACTCGGATGTTAGCTATTGTCACTGATCACGGGATAGCCAGTGTTGAGAATAATATTGATTTTCTCAAAGAAGCAAAAAATAAAATGGGACTCGATTTTATTAGAGGGAACGCTGTAAATTACAGAAGCATGCAACTCAACGAGCCTCTTTCTGATTACGTAGATAAGGATGGGTACTTTGTGATTAATGGTAATTTGTGTGCAATGCTTTATTTGAGAGATCCATCGAAGTCTGAAGCAGAAAGTTGGAGGTCTAGCCTAAGTTACGAGTACTTAGTAGATTACCCATACACCCAGTTTAATGCAAATAGCAAAAGAATCAATGTTGCTCAGGCTATTGCAAATATGGACGGATTAGAGTTTGTCATTTTCCGAAAGGATAAAAACACCATCATTGTAAAAAATAAAGAAGGTGAAGCTACCATTGAAAATCTTGGTGAAACATATAAGTATACTTCTCAAAGCAGCAATCCATTTGGCTATGAGATAGCACTGCTAGATACTTTTATGAATGCTGATCAATGGTTAGAAAAAACGATCAATACAGATTATCCTGATGCCGTTTATCGCCTATATTCTGTGATGGATCTACCCATCGTAGGTGACTTTGTCCTCACAAGCAAGGAAGGTTACGATTTTGCAAAAGATTATGAAGTAATAGTTGGCAACTACAAAGGTGGGCATGGTGGTGTAAAAGCAAATCAACTCAGAGTTCCATACATCCTTTCTATTCCAAATCAAGAATCAAAAAAAATAGACCATCTCAGGTCTGAAGATGTAGGTAAGATCATAGGAGATTGGTTAGGTTTCTCAGAGAATTACTAACAATTAGGATTTATTATCCCCATTTGCCACTAATAACTATCTGAATCAATCAATATTCCTACTTTTGCACGATCAATATATTGATCACAAACCAATCTGTGTAAAACCCACTTCGTATCAAAGTGAGATACTTGGATTGATGGTCTTATTAAAAAGACTAAAAAACAAACATATTATGCCAGACATTAAGTTATTCAGCGGATCTAACTCCAAATATCTCGCTGAAAAAATTGCTGACCATTATGGATATCCATTGGGTGATATCGAACTTAAAAAATTCTCTGACGGTGAGATGCAAATTGTAATTAATGAATCCGTGAGAGGGGCATATGTCTTTTTTATCTGTTCCACTTTTGCTCCGGCTGAAAACTTACTCGAACTCCTTCTTATGATTGATACTGCCAAACGAGCTTCCGCAGGATATATCACTTGTGTAATGCCCTACTTCGGCTATGCAAGACAAGACAGAAAGGACAAGCCTAGAGTACCCATCTCAGCTAGATTGATGGCCAACGTACTCGAAGCAGCTGGTGCAGATAGAGTGATGACCATGGATTTACACGCTGATCAGATTCAAGGATTCTTTGACATCCCAGTGGATCATCTGAAGAGTGAGGCGATATTCATGCCTTACCTACAAAGCCAAGATTTGAGTAACGTGACCTTCGCTTCTCCTGATGTAGGAGGTGTAAAAAGAGCTAGATCATACGCTCAGTACTTCGAGAGAGACCTAGTCATCTGTGATAAAGAAAGAAGAAAAGCAAACGAAGTAAAAACTATAACTGTAATTGGTGAAGTTAAAGGTGCAGATGTAATCATGGTAGATGATATTTGCGACACGGCCGGCACACTATGTAAAGCTGCCGATGCCCTCATGGCGAAAGGAGCAAAAAGTGTAAGAGCAATGTGTACGCACCCCGTGTTATCAGGCAGTGCATACGAAAACATTGAAAAAAGTAGCTTGACAGAACTTATAGTTACAGATAGTATACCATTAAAAAACAAGAGCAAGAAGATCAAAGTATTGCCTTGCGCAAAGTTATTTGCTAGAGCTATCAGGAATACGCATGAGTATAAGTCTATCGCTGCATTGTTTGTGGAGAAATAATAGACAATGATTGAATGAAGGAAAGAATGATTGAATCATTCTCTTTCGAATTTTGAATTCCGAATATAAAACCCTCTATTGGGGATCATCCTTGATGGGAGGTTTTTGTTATTATTGGCAGGATCTCCAGATGCCATGCTAATTCAATTGGCGTGCTAAAGCAGTATTCGGTTAAGATACAAGTGCAAGGAGATAACTTTGCATTAGTTATTAGGAAGTTAGGCATTGGTTAGGTATTATGTGTAACCATAAAGAGATACTGCCAATGGTGCTTACAATTCATTAGCAGCTGAACGAGGACTTGCGGAGTACTGTAAAATATAATATGTTCATTGAGTTACGACAATTCATCAACGAACTAAAAGTCGATTTGATGATACCCTGACTAGGGACCTAGGAAGAGAAGAGCAATTTTATGTAGATACTAAGTATAGCTCCTGTTCATGAACAATTTGACGGAAAGGATTCGATTGCAACATTTGTTTATGCAGTGACTCGCGAGAGAGACCAATCAAGTAATTACTTTGTCTTTAACTTGTAGATTCACCTCTTAATAGGATCATAAGTTTCAAAGTGTAACCTTTGTCACTTACTAGGCCACTTTAGGGACAACTGTACTTGAAGTGGCTTATTTTATTTCTGAAATATTTATTATTGAGTAAAATGGAGAAAATATGGACGACTGACTAAGCACATGTAATTATATTTCATTTAAATGTATTTTTAGCCCAACACTATTGTCTATCCCACCAAAATATAGTACTTTTGCAGTCCTTTTGAGAAAAAGAGTATCAAAAGCATCATAACACATCATTTTTTAACAAATTGATTGGTTGTATATCGGTGTAAAAACGAGATGGCAAATCAAAGGAAAAATTAAACACATGGAAATCGTAAAATTAGAAGGTCAAGTAAGGACTGAGTTTGGAAAGAAACACACAAAACTAGTAAGAAAGGAAGGTTTAGTACCTGCTATCATTTATGGAGGAGGAACTACTGCTGCAATCAGCGTAACTCCTAAATCTGTAAAAGCGCTTGTATATACTCCAGATTTTAAACTAGCAGAAATAACTGTAGGTGGAGAAACTTACACATGTATCTTAAAAGATATCGTGTTTCACCCATTATCTGACGAAATCGTACACATCGATTTCTTAAGAACTATTGAAGGAACACCAATTAAAGTAGAAATCCCTGTAGGATATACAGGAAAATCTCCAGGTGTAAAAGAGGGTGGTAAGTTGATCGTACAAATGAGAAAAGTAAAAGTAAAAACTACTCCAGACAAATTAACAGATAAGTTATATGTTGATATAGGTAAGTTAGAACTTGGTAACTCTGTAAGAGTAAAAGATATAGTTATACCAGAAGGTATGGAATTATTGACTACAGGAGCGACACCAGTTGCAATTGTAGAAGTTCCAAGAGCACTTAAGAGTGCCGCAGCTGACGCAGAAGGTACCGTTGGTGCAGCAGCTGAATCAGAAGCAGAAGCATAGATTTTTTTGCTTTCAAAACGTAATATAAAGGCTAGTAACACATCGTTGCTAGCTTTTTTTATGCCCAATGGTATCAATTCCATTGCAGGACTCTATACATATTCACATTTTTCATAATTCGTTGATTTCCTAACGTTATTTTAGTGATATTTGTATTATTGAATATTTTGGATTCTGCATTATATGAAGTTGGGTCCAAACTGAATGAAATAACAATGTTTTTCAAAGATATACCAGGCAAATTCGCTGAAAAAAAATACTTAGTAGCTACAGTGCAGGAGGAGAGGCTTGCGCATGCTCAGTTATTCCTTGGCAGGTCTGGTGCTGGTCAACTAGCCTTTGCATTAGCTTTCACTAGTTATTTACTTTGTAAAAACAGGACCGCAGATGATAGTTGTGGTGCTTGTTCAGCCTGTATAAAAACCCATAAACACATACATCCTGATGTCCATTTCTCTTATCCTGTTGTAAAAATGGATGGAAAGCAGAGAAAAGATGTGACATCAAATGATTTCTTACCTCAATGGAGAAAGGCAATCTCTGCAAATCCCTTTCTCGACATGAATACGTGGCTCGACGATCTCAATGTAGAAAATGGTCAAGCTAACATAAATGTAAAGGAGTGCGTCGAAATTGTTAAAAAACTAAGTCTTAAGACATTTGAAGCGGAACATAAGATCTTAATCATGTGGATGCCCGAATATCTTAGAAATGAGGGAAATAGATTACTAAAGCTCATAGAAGAACCGCCAGATAATACGATAATAATTCTGGTTGCTGAAAAGCAGGAACAAATTTTGAATACTATATTATCTAGAGTCCAATTGCTGAAAATAGCACCATTCTCAGATGAAGAAATATCTAATTACC
This sequence comes from uncultured Saprospirales bacterium, assembly GCA_963975265.1. Taxonomy (GTDB): domain Bacteria; phylum Bacteroidota; class Bacteroidia; order Chitinophagales; family Saprospiraceae; genus CAJXUU01. Next base: position 8,005 of record CAXBGT010000019.1, on the reverse strand, counting down.
TTACGGAAGAGCTCAAAGTAGCTTCTGCTGAGATCAATCAGATAACAGGCCTAGCTTCTGGTGATTTGAACACAGCTATCCACTTAGCAAATCATGATAATGTCAATTATTCTGATGCCCTATTTCAGTGGTTGAGGATCGCCTATAAAATGGAACCAGTAGAACTGGGACAGTGGGTAACTGAAGTTTCTAGATGGGGCAGAGAAAATCAAAAACATTTTTTAGAATACGGATTGCACTTTTTTAGAGAATATCTCTTTTCTTTGATTACTGGTAAAGATAATACAAGGCTGAGCCTAGAAGAAAAAGAAACCGCTACTAAAATGACCAAATTGCTTGATGTATCTAAAACCGAAAATATAATATCCGTTCTAAATGACTGCATCGGAGCAGTAGAGCGAAATGCAAATCCGAAGATATTATTCCTTGCGGATAGCATGACTATAGGCAGAATAATGAGGAATGCCAAAGTAGATAGAAATATCTATCAGGTATAGGCGTTTTCTTTCATTCGATAAGAATGATAGAAACACCAACTAATACTAGATTACTCAAAAGTAGATCTAGCATACATAACCAGATGAAGGAAATCTTTATACGAAAGATTCATAGACCACAACGGTAACGAATCATTCTTGATTTCCTGAATCGTCTAAATATATATATAAATGGGATGTAGTAGCTGTGGAAGCGGAAGCGGAGGAAATCCAACAGGATGTGGTGATAAAGGCCATTGTTCGACAGGAGGATGTAACAAAAGAAATACCTACGATTGGATATCAGTAATGGATATACATGATCCAACAGAATTCAAAGTAGTCGAAATAAGTTTTAAAAAAGGGGCTAGAAAAGATTTCTTTCATAACGATACTTACACGAATTCAGTAACTGGAGACGTAGTGATGGTTGAAACTGAAGGTGGTATGGACTGCGGTCAAATTACATTATCAGGTGAACTCGTAAGAGCTCAAATGAAAAAGAAAAAGGTCAAAATTGAACGTGTTACACTTAAGGTAATCCGAAGAGCTAATTATAGAGATCTTGAAAAACTAGAAGAAGCGAGAGAACTAGAAAAACCAACCCTCGTTAGAGCTCGTGTAATCGCTAGAACACTTGGACTTGAAATGAAAATAGGTGACATCGAGTATCAGGCTGACAAAAGGAAAGCAACATTTTATTATACAGCAGAAGGTAGAGTCGATTTTAGAGAATTGGTTAGAAGCTACGCTAAGGAATTTAAGGTAAAAGTAGAAATGCGCCAAATCGGAGCTAGACAAGAATCAGCTAGAATAGGTGGAATTGGATCTTGTGGCAGAGAGTTATGCTGTAGTACATGGTTATCTGACTTTCAGTCTGTAAACACTACAGCAGCTCGGTATCAAAATATCGCCATCAATCAAACCAAGTTATCCGGACAATGTGGGAGACTTAAGTGTTGTCTTAATTATGAGCTAGATACCTATATGGATGCGCTCAAGCATTTTCCAAAAGGAGTAGATTATGTCAAAACAAAAAAGGGAAAGGCTGCGTTGATTAAAACGGATATCTTCAAAGGGTTGATGTTCTACGCTTATGTGGGAGAAAAAACTAGAGGTCCAATCGTAGCACTTGATAAGGAGCGCGTAAAGGAAATTCAAAAGATGAACAAAGACGGTGAGCTTCCCGATGAACTAGTAGACCGTATCGCTCAGATGGCTATCGAAAATGCTCAAGAAAAAGAAATTGAATACGAAGATGTAACGGGAGATATAGAATTGCCTGAATTGCAAAAAAAACGTAGAAACAATAAAAGCAAAAGAGCAAGCAATAGATCAGGAAATAAACCTAGGAGTGAGGGATCTTCAGATAACAAGTCAACTGAAGGAACCACCAAAGGGGAAAAACCAAATCCAAGAAACAAACAAAATAGGAACAACAAGCCGAACCAAAACGTTGAAGGTAAACCTGAAAATCCTAACAAAGAAGGCAAACAAAGCCCTAAAAATAAGCCAACGAATAAAAGAAGACCAAACAAAAGAAGAAACAATAATAACAAACCAAACAGTGGCCCAAAACCGAGTGAAGGTGGTGAGAAAAAATCAGATGCTTAGTTTTTAATGAGTGGATGATTCAATGGTTCATTGAGTGGATGGTTTAATGAGAGAACTATTCAATGATTGATTGATTAAATGGATGAATGTTTGATTGTTTGAATTTATAATAATATCGAAACGTCGAATGTCTAAAATTCGAATAGTCGAATGTCTAAAATAAGAATAAAGTAAGAATAATGGAATACGATGTAGTAATAATCGGATCAGGCCCTGGTGGATATGTAGCGGCTATAAGATGTGCACAACTAGGCATGAAGACCGCAATTATCGAAAAATATAATGTATTAGGCGGAACATGCCTTAATGTAGGTTGTATACCATCAAAAGCTCTGTTAGACTCTTCAGAACATTATCACAATGCAGAAACAAAATTTTCAGAGCATGGAATTGGTGTCGGCTCTCTGAAGCTAGACATGAAGCAGATGATCGCCCGTAAAAACAGTGTAGTATCTCAGACAAATGGAGGTGTGGACTTCTTGATGAAGAAAAACAAAATTGACATCCATACTGGACATGGTTCATTTGTGGACAAAAACACAATAGCTGTAAAGGCCGATGATGGAAAAGTCACTGAACTCAAAACAAAAAAAACCATCATAGCCACTGGTTCTAAACCAGTGACTCCCGCATCGTTTAACTATGATAAAAATAGAGTCATAACTTCTACGGAAGCACTAAATATTGACAAGTTACCTAAGAAAATGGTAATTATCGGAGCAGGTGTTATCGGTTTAGAATTAGGCTCTGTATTCTGTAGATTGGGTACAGAAGTGGAAGTTATTGAATTCCAAGACAGAATCTTAGCTGGGATGGACAAAGATTGCAGTAAAGAGATGATGCGCTCACTCAAGAAATTGGGAATGAAGTTTCATCTTAAACATGGAGTAACCACTGTAAAGGCTACGAAAACATCAGCAACTGTGTCTTTCAAAAAACGAGATACAGAAGATGAGCTCTCTATAAAAGCTGATTACTGTCTTGTGGCAATCGGAAGATATGCGTATACTGACGGACTTGGATTAGAGAACGTAGGCATCTCAACTGATGATAAAGGGAGAGTCAATGTCAATAATCATCTAGAAACAGGTGTGGAAGGTATCTTCGCTATAGGTGATGTGATCGTAGGTGACATGCTCGCACATAAAGCCGAGGAAGAAGGTGTATACGTAGCTGAATATATGGCAGGGGAACATCCTCATATTGATTATAACCTGATACCAGGAGTAGTGTACACTTGGCCAGAAGTAAGTGCAGTCGGTAAAACTGAAGAGCAACTTATACAAGCTGGAGTAAAGTACAAAACAGGTAAATTTCCCATAAAAGCACTCGGAAGAGCAAGAGCAAGTATGGATATTGAAGGTATGGTTAAAGTACTAGCCGATGCTGAAACGGACGAGTTGCTAGGTGTACATATTGTAGGCCCAAGAGCTGCAGATCTTATAATGGAAGCTGTGGCTTTAATGGAATTCAGAGCATCCGCAGAAGATATGGCTAGAATCTGTCATCCTCATCCTACATATACTGAAGCGGTGAAGGAAGCAGCATTGGCCGTGGATGATAGGGCATTGCATATTTAAGGAGCAAGAATAGCAGCTGAAAACACTTCTTAAGTGAAGCCAAAACATCTACTTAGTAATAAAGAATATTTCGTTAAGAAGCCCAAGTAAAATGAATTTACTTGGGCTCATTAACTTAAGTACTTGTTTCAGGTTCTTATTTATCAGAATCCAAATAAAAACCATTGAGATAGCTACAAAAATGGGAAATAGCAAAACACCCAATTGAATTGGTCGCACCCTTAAAAACAATCCCAATTTAATGGGATTCACTTTATTAAATACCTGTCTTTATTAAATCTAGACTACTTTAATCTCTCAAGTATCTGAATGAGATTATGAAATTCTAACCAAAACTACTTGCTGTCTCGGAGCCAACATCGCATTGAGAATATCTTCTTTTTTAAGTAAAATTATTACTTCTTATTCTTCCTCATTTACTTTTCCAATCAAAAACCACTAGATTCGCATTCTACCTGTAAATAGATAATTATGCCTGATTTTAATCACCTACATTGCCATACTCAATATTCACTACTCGATGGTGCGTCTGAGATAGGAACTATGATGGATAAAGCAGCTGCCGATGGACAGACTGCCGTTGCCATGACGGATCATGGTAATATGTATGGGGCATTTAAATTTGTAGCAGAAGCTGCAAAACGGAAGATCAAACCAATAGTCGGATGTGAATTCTACATGGTAGCAGATCGACATAAAAGACAGTTCCTAAAGTCGGGTGGTGAAAAAGACAAGCGATACCACCAACTGATGCTTGCCAAAAACAGGAAGGGATATGAAAATCTATGTAAACTTTGTTCTCTAGGCTTTATTGAAGGATTGTATGGTAAATTCCCTAGAATTGATAAAGAACTGATCGAAAAGTACCACGAAGGACTGATCGTTACATCTTGCTGTATTGGCGCCATCCTCCCTCAGACGATCCTAAGAGGAGATATAGATGCTGCCGAAGAAGAACTCAAATGGTGGCTTAATCTATTTGGTGATGATTACTATATAGAACTACAAAGGCACAGAGGCCTCGAAGAGATCGACAATACAGGCATGAGTCAGGAAGATGTCAATCAAGTGCTCCTAGGTTTTGCAAAAAAACACAATGTAAAAGTAATCGCGACCAATGATAGTCACTATGTAGAAGAGGAAGACCATCAGCCTCACGATATCTTGCTATGTGTAAATACTGGCTCATATTTAACGGACGAAAAAAGATTCAGTTTCCCATCCTCTGACTTCTATTTCAAGAAGAAGCATGAGATGGAAGCGATATTTGGTGATGTTCCATTTGCATTGGACAATACGATTGAATTATCGGATAAAGTAGAAACTTTGGAGCTAGCGAGGGATGTATTGTTGCCGAACTTCCCAATGCCTCCTCAATTCAAAACGCAACCAGAATATTTAGAATATCTAACCTTTGAAGGTGCAAAAAAGAGGTATCCGCTCATCACTGCCGAGATAGAGGAACGACTTCGATTCGAATTGAGTGTTATTAACAATTCTGGTTATCCGGGCTACTTCTTGATCGTACAAGATTTCACAACAGAAGCTAGAAGAATGGGCGTTTCTGTAGGCCCAGGAAGAGGATCAGCCGCAGGGTCTGCCGTTGCCTACTGCTTAGGTATTACCAATATAGATCCTATTAAGTACGATCTACTTTTTGAGCGGTTTTTAAATCCAGAAAGAGTGTCAATGCCCGATATTGATATTGATTTTGATGATGCAGGTAGAGGTTCTGTTATAGATTATGTAATTGACAAATATGGTAAAAATCAAGTAGCACAGATTATCACCTACGGTACCATGGCAGCCAAAAGTTCTATTAAAGATGTAGGACGGGTGATGCAAGTGCCATTAAGCGAAGTAATCGATGTTACGAAGACATTTCCACTAGCACTAGGTGCAAAACTACGAGATGTACTTGCCGAAGGTGACATAGCTAAAAAACTAAAAGACAATCTAAATGCTGATGATAAAGAATTAGCCTACAAGTTCAGGGCTTTATCAGAAGGAAAGGATCAGATAGGTGAGATGATCCGAATGGCCAAAAAGCTAGAAGGATCAATAAGGAACACAGGAATTCATGCTTGTGGGGTTGTGATTACTCCCGATGATATTACCAACTATATTCCCGTAACAGTCGCCAAAGATTCTGAGTTACTTGTATCACAGTTTGACAACAGTGTAGCCGAGGAAGCCGGACTATTGAAGATGGATTTCTTGGGTCTGAGGACATTGACCATCATCAAAGATGCAGTGGTAATGGTCAAACAAAATCATGGTATTGATTTGATTCCCGATGACTTCCCACTGGAGGACGAATTGACTTATGAGCTGTTTCAGGGTGGACATACGGTAGGTATTTTCCAATATGAATCACCGGGAATGCAGAAGCACTTGCAGGGACTAAAACCTACTGCATTTGCCGATCTTATTGCAATGAATGCCTTGTACCGTCCTGGCCCGATACAATATATCCCTGATTTTATTGATAGAAAACATGGCAGACAAGAGATCACATATGACCTTGCAGATATGGAAGGATACCTAGCGGAAACGTATGGTATTACTGTCTATCAGGAGCAAGTAATGTTACTTTCCCAGAAGCTAGCCAACTTCACCAAGGGTGAGGCTGATATGCTTCGGAAAGCCATGGGTAAGAAGAAAAAGAAGTTGATCGATCAGATGTGGCCTAAGTTCCTCGAAGGCTGTCAAGCCAATGGGCATGATGAAACAGTTGTAAAAAAAGTATGGACGGATTGGGAGGCATTTGCATCTTATGCCTTCAATAAATCGCACTCGACTTGTTATGCTTTTGTAGCCTTTCAGACCGCATATTTGAAAGCACACTACCCTAGCGAATTCATGGCTTCAGTATTGAATCATAATAAGAGTGACATATCTAAGTTAAACTTCTTCTTACGAGAATGTAAGCGAATGAAAGTTGAGGTACAAGGACCGAATATCAACGAGTCTTTCATGGTATTTCAAGCAGATAAAGAAGGAAATATTCGTTTCGGATTATCAGCCCTAAAAGGTGTAGGTGAAGGACCAGTAGAGGAAATATTAAGAGAAAGAGAAGATGGAGGGAAGTTCGAAAGTGTATTGAGCTTAGTCCAACGATTAAATCTTAGATCTGTTAATAAAAAGAGTCTTGAAAGTTTGGTATTGGGTGGTGCTTTTGATCAATTTCAGCATTCTAGAGCAACATACTTCCAGCCTAATGGCAATTATAGTACCGTCATAGAGCAATTGACAAAATACGGAAATGCGTTTCAAATGCAACAGGAACAAAATCAGGTTTCACTATTTGGTGACTCCCCTGATATGTTGATCGATGAACCAAAATTCGAATCCATCCCCGAATGGGATCAGATGGTTAAGCTAGAAAAAGAGAAACAGGTTACTGGTATATATATTAGCGGCCATCCCCTAGATGATTACAAACTGGAGTTGAGAAACTTTACCACTCATCCACTAGATATGGTTGAGAAGACTCTAAATACAATGGTCAAAGTGGCTGGTATTGTCACAGAGTCTATGGTTGGTGTATCGCAGAGAGGAACATCGTATGCAAGATTTACGATCCAAGATTATAGAGGGGCTCTTGATATTAATCTTTATAATGAAGATTGCGAAAAATGGAAAAGTCTCGCTACTAATGGGAAAGTACTTTACATAGAAGGAATAAATCAACAATGGAGAGGCAGTGACAGAATCTCATTCAAACCAAAAGACATAAAAATGTTAGACACTGTAGGTCAACTATTGACTAAATCTGTTACTGTCAAATTCCAGGCTGAGCAACTAGAACAAGGACTCGTAAATGAGTTTGTCAATCTTTGTGAAGAATATGAAGGCACACACAAGCTGAAAGTCAAAATTGTAGATAAAGAAGATGAAATGATGATTGACCTAATCTCTGGTGGTAAAAAAGTGAACGCTAATTTTGAGTTTATCAATGCGGTGAAGGAGATGGGGATTGCTTATAAGCTAAATTAGAAAAATACGAATATCCCTAAATGAATAATTTTATCAAATATGCCATACTACTTATGCCGCTGATGGTAACATCTACCAATGGTCAGCAGCATGATAATGTGTGGACATTTGGATACATCTGTGTCCCTGGAGATTCTTCAACATTTGGCGGCACAGCTCTGTACTTTTATAACTGTGATATTCGCTTCAAAAACAATTGTACATGTTCTATTTCTTATCAAGAAGGAAAACTCAACCTATTTTCAATGGTGGTGCACGCAAATTTGCTAACTAGGGATATCCGCAAATAGCGAAAACCCTTATAGATTAAAAGTTCCCATCACTTTACTTCTGAAT
>CAXBGT010000018.1:0-43971 GCA_963975265.1 uncultured Saprospirales bacterium | reverse complement strand
GCCAATATGGAGACCTTCTGTCTTAGCTATTTTTGCTTCTGCAATGATACTTTTATGGTTTGCTTTTCCTTCAATTTTTTTACTCCCTTGATAAAATTCAAACGTCAATTGACCTTTATATTCTTCATATTTACAATTTGAAGCACTTTCGTCATTTAGGTATTCAAAAAACTGTTTGTAGGATTCTATGTAATCTTGATCTTCAAATAATTCTAAAGATTTGTCCCATGCATCATACTTACGCTCAATTTTATAAGCGTCAGAAAATCTGCCAAACTGAATTTGAAGTTGTTTATTGTTCTTTTTATTAGTAAAAAAATAATCGAAAAATCCCATTAATGATATTATATGGTGGATGTGAATACAAATTTAGACCCTTTCAAGAACATTTCACTGTATAGAGAGACATAAAGTTAGCAAGTATATAATAATCATTGTGAAATGTAATTTTGATACCTATTATGTTCACAAAAATATTGAGTAATTTTGTAGTAATGAATCTTAGCACTCCTGTACATATTGATAAGTCAAATTGTGAAATTAACTCTTCGTCTAAAATCATGACACTCGGATCATGTTTCTCAGAACATATTGGAAATAAGCTTTTAGATTCTCATTTTATATGTCAATCCAACCCGTTTAACACTGTATTTAATCCTATTAGTATTGGCAATCTATTATCAAGAAGCATTTCTAAAGAGTTATTTACCTTAAAAGAAGTAGACCAACATAATAATAGGCATTTCATCTATGATTTGCACTCCTTTTATGATGCAACAGAACCACAAAAGACTTTAGAAAATGCAAATGAATCAATACTTGCGACCAATAACCTTTTGTCAGGTCTAGATTGCTTGATCATTACTTTTGGTACAAGTATCGGATATCATCATATTGAGCAAGATAGATTAGTCTCTAATTGTCATAAAGTACCAAACCAACTATTTGAAAGACAGTTTTTGGATGATCAGCTTATGTACAATTCTATCTCTGCAGCGATTGACCAACTTATAGAGATAAGACCGAACCTTCATATAACATTTACTGTAAGCCCTGTCAGGCATACAAAAGAAGGTCTAGTAGACAACAACGTAAGCAAGTCAAAACTTATACTTCTCTGTTGTAAGTTAATTGCTAAATATAGTCAGGCTTCATATTTTCCATCTTACGAAATCATGATGGACGAATTGCGTAATTATAGATTCTATGATGAAGATATGATTCACCCAACACAGCAAGCTGTAAACATCATATGGAATAGATTTATGGATGTATATTTTGATTCATCTGCAAAAGAAAAAGTGAGCGATTTCCAAAAACTAAATCGTGCATTTAATCACCTACCCTTTGATCCCAACTCAGAGGGACACAAATCTTTTTGCAATAAACAACTAGTAGAAGTAAAAAGATTAAGCCAGAAATATTCCGGTGTTGATTTTACAACATATAACAATCATTTCAACACTAACAAGTGAGCAATAAATTCACAATTGTTTATACCTTATTAGTTAACTCAATGTGAATAGGTAAGTATATTTACGGGAACAAATATTAATTCTGCGAAGAAGGATAATCGTGTGCTAAATTCACCACTTTCATAGCTTCTTTTCTACCACCCCAACTTTCGAACTCCATTTCTCCTTTTGCTTTATAATTGGTAAAAAAAGTAGAAACAATCACTCTAGCTCCTGGAAAATATTGATCTAGATCTTCAATATTCTGAACTCTAGACCACTTTTCAGTCAATGGAACAGCTATTATTTTATCATCTTGTTCATTATTATCGAGAAGTTTCATGACACCTACAATTCTTACTTTTTGGATACTTCCTCTCGGTTGTGTTACACCCAATAGTAATATATCTAATGGATCTCCATCTCCACCTTCTGACTTAGGCAGGATAGTGTTCGGAATCATACCATAGTTGCCGGGATACCCCAAATAGTCAATATATCTAGGCTGACCGTCAATACTATCAATTACGATTTGATATGTTTTTTTGCTCATCTCATATTTAGCGGTAGTCCCCGCTGAGATTTCTACGATCATATTGATCGAACTATCAGGATTTAATGCAAGCACATTTTCATATGCAATATCTGCTTTAGGTTCCTGATGTACCGTTTCTCCTGGAGAATCTTTTTTTTTCGCTTTCTCTTGTTTACAAGAAGACCCTACAAATAGAAAAATAGCCAATAAAAAATAAGGAGTTTTCAAGCTACTTGTATTTGGAAATTGTAAATAATACTAGTCTCAAAATTAATCAACTATCATAGTTGCATGATCGAGCTCTTGTTGTTTCATGTTTTGAGGTAATTCTCTATACTCATATTGTTGTGTACGGAGTTGTGGTCTGAAACCTGCTTCTTTAATGGCCTCTTGTATTCCATCCGCTGTAAATCTGAATGCTGCTCCTGCAGCTGACACCACATTTTCTTCAATCATAATCGATCCAAAATCATTTGCCCCAGAATGAAGACAAACTTGAGCCACTTGTTTACCCACAGTCAACCATGATGCTTGGATGTTGACTACATTTGGTAACATGATTCTACTCATTGCTATCATACGTACATATTCATCTCCTGTGACTTCGTTTCGAGCTCTTTTTATCTTTTTCAATATCGTATCCTCATCCATAAATGGCCATGGGATAAATGCCAAAAATCCTTTTACATGAGAAGGCTTTTCACTTTGCACCTGACGAATATCCACAAAGTGTTCCATTCGTTCTAGATTCGTTTCTATATGCCCGAACATCATTGTCGCTGAAGTAGTAATGTCCAACTGATGCGCTGCTCTCATAACATCCAACCATTCTTTACCTCCACACTTTCCTTTGGAGATCAACCTTCTTACTCTATCGTCCAATATCTCCGCGCCAGCTCCAGGAAGAGAATCTAATCCTGCATCTTTCAATGCTTGTAATACTTCTGTGTGTGTACTTTGTTCTAACTTAGTTATATGTGCAATTTCTGGAGGGCCTAGAGCATGCAATTTTAAATTAGGATATAATGATTTTAATTCTCTAAACAGGTCACAATAGTACTGAAGTCCCAAGTCAGGGTGGTGTCCTCCTTGAAGCAATAGTTGCTCGCCACCAAAAGCAAATGTCTCCTCTATCTTCTGCTTGTACTGTTCTATCGTAGTGATATAAGCTTCATCATGTCCAGGTCTTCTATAGAAATTACAGAACTTACAATTGGCTATACAAACGTTGGTTGTATTACTATTTCTATCTATGATCCAAGTAACCGTTTTTTCTGGTACTCTCTCATATCTCATCTCATTCGCTACAAACATTAGATCTGTGGTAGTAGCGTTCTCAAATAAAAAGACGCCTTCTTCAGCTGATAAAAATTCACCTTTTTGTGCTCTTGCTAGTAATTCTGTTGTATTCATCCTAAGTATTTATATCAAGGCAACAAGATATGTAAAAGAAGGTTGACAAATGTGATCTGTCGATGATTGATTTTTTAGAGAACTATTAGTTCTATGTTTCGATTTTTATGTAAATACTAAACTTGTATCTTATCCCTTGTCCAAAGCAGCAGTAATAATTTAGAAGTTAGACTTTTCGCTCGCCTCCAATATGCCACAAGTAACATCTTGCTTTATTTATAGTGTTACGAAAATGTTGATAACCGCTAAACCTTTTAGATTTAATGTCGGCGACTCATCAAATACTTCGAATAAGCTAATAATCGCGCCCCACTAATAGATTTAATATCAAAACTGTCAAAACAAGAGTCCGTTGAATAATCTAATTTTAGCTAGCTTGATTTAAAGGTTGGGCAATAATGAGCGTAAGGTGATTCCACCTCCTTGCCATCCAGAGGGGGTTATGATTGGCTGGGGCAGAATACAGTTTAGCTTTTAGGCTATTTCGCCAAAGATCTTATTTTAATGTACACGAAAAGGCATCGAATACAGTTTGTCCACTAATTTGAATCAAAAACCACTATAGATAAAATGTCGAAGACAATATCAAACAGAAGATGGAATTAAATTCTGTATCAGCAAATAATCAAACACTCTTATTGAGCACGTTCCTGATCTCATTGACTTTCTTTTGGATGTCGGTCAGTTTTTCTTCTAGATGATCATTGAAACTTGATTTTGAATCTGAAAAACTAAGGTGTGCATAATATTGCCACACTTCTGAGATGTCATTATAGCCTATTTCATATGGAATATAAGATTCATTATCAGAGGAAAGAACAAGTTTTTCAGCTTTTTTCTTTTTGATCACACGCTTATATACTAGACCTCGTTCTTCACTAACTACAACATACGTTTTTCCATCTCTTATCTGATCTATTTGCTCTACATACGAACAAAGCACGATACTTCCTGACTCCATAGGCAACATGGAATCACCTCTAATTTCAAACCCTCTAAAAGTACCATTCGGAATATTTGGAAAGGATATTTTTGGTAGATCTCGAATATATTCTGGATCCTGAAAACTATCTAAATATCCAGCTTCCGCTTTCGTATCAACCAATTCTATATTTTCATTATTATCCCTATCTACACTAATCGCCAAAACCCTCAGGCCATCTTGTCGAACAATTTCGAGTTCATTGTGTGTAAGATCATGGGTAATTAGTTCATCAATCGCAACATCAAATTTCTGAGACATTCTGATTAACATCTCTAGATTAGGTTCCGTCTTACCTCTTTCATAGTCGCCCATTGTGGTTCGAGCTACTTCGAATTCTTCAGCCAATTCCCCTTGGGAAATCTTTCCTTTTTTTCGAAGGTATTTGAGATTTGATGCCAATTTAGTCATTATCCTCGTCAGTTATATATTTAGAATGATCTTTCAAATATACAAAGAATTCATCAAATGACAGATATCGCAACACATTGTGCCGCATTTTCCGTCAATTCATGACAAAATCGGTTATCTCAGCAGTAATTGGTGAATAATTGCTTATAACACTAATAATAAACAATGACATCATTTGCAGATTTACGCTCAAGCACTGGCACCACAGCATCATCCGAAGGGTATCCAACTGGAAGCAACAAAAACGGTCTTTCATTATCTGGCCTTCCTAGCAGGCTCTGAAGAAAATTCATAGGACTGGGAGTATGGGTCAATGTCACTAAGCCTGCATTATGAACCGCAGAGATAAAAAAACCAGCTGCAATTCCTACTGACTCATTTACATAATAATTTTTCATTTTATTTCCATCATTATCCAAATCATAGGCTTTCTTAAATAATACAATTATCCACGGGGCTATATCGATAAAAGGCTTATTCCAATCCGTTTCAAACTTTTTTAAGTCATCTATCCATTCATCAGACATACGTCCATTGTAACTGATGTACTCTTCTTTTTCTGCGGCTTCTCTGATTTTTGCTTTTATTTCAGACGAAGAAATTGCACAGAATGTCCATGGCTGTTTATGAGCCCCCGATGGAGCAGAAGAAGCAGCCATTATTATATTTTCTATAGTTTCTTTACTTACCGCCTTATCTGAAAAGAATCTTAGAGATCTTCTTTGTTCGATAAAAGCTCGATAATTTGAAGCTCTTTCTAGAGCGGTATGATTTTGGGTATCTATTGGTGTATATTTAATAAAGTCGTTAGCTTTCATTGCATTGTTTGTTTATAAATCAAATGTAAGTTGAATTGAACAATATATATATAAGGCATAAGACAGATATATAGAATAATTGAAAAATAGGTTGGTATATAAATATTATCTTAGCCTTTTAGAATTTGAAAAAAGAAAAGAAGTGACTTAGCAAAGTCTGTCTTCTTGCAAAATATAAACATGAGTAAACTAAAATTAGGAATTACAATCGGAGATATAAATGGTGTAAGTACGGAAGTAATTATAAAGGCATTGAGTGACGAACGCATACTCAATCTGTTCACACCCATTGTCTATGGTTCATCCAAAGTGGTGTCTTATTACAAGAATATAGTCAATGAAAATTTTCAGTTTTCAAGTGTTTCTACTGCAGAGTCAGCAAGATATAATAGAGTAAATGTGCTCAATTGTTGGGAAGAAAAGGCAGATATAGAGCTTGGAAAAGCGACTATCGATGGAGGAAAATTTGCTCACATTGCATTGGATAGAGCTGTAAGAGATTTTCAAGACAATAAGATCGACGGCATAGTAACTGCACCGATTAACAAGCAGGCTATGAAAATGGCAGACTTCCCATTTCCTGGTCATACAGAGTTTATTGCTGATAAATTTCAAAGCAGTGAAAGTATGATGATGATGGTTAGCGATGCACTCAAAGTTGCATTAGTTACAAATCATGAGCCTATATCAAAAGTCGCTGAGTTAGTTACAAAAGAGCTAGTTGCAAAGAAATTAAGCATTCTTCATAAAACGTTAGTTGAAGATTTCGGGATCCAAAAACCAATAATCGCCGTACTAGGTCTCAATCCTCACGCTGGTGATGATGGAGCAATAGGAACGGAAGATGATACTGAAGTAAGGCCTGCTGTCTTGGAAGCTAAAAAAAGTGGGATGTTAGTTACTGGACCCTATCCTGCGGATGGATTTTTTGGTTCATCGCAATTCAAAAAGGTGGACGCTGTGCTAGCTATGTATCATGATCAAGGATTGATACCGTTTAAGGCACTTACTTTTGGTAATGGAGTTAACTTTACGGCAGGACTACCTATCGTACGTACTTCTCCTGATCATGGCACTGCATATGACATCGCTGGTAAAAATTTGGCAGATGAATCTTCTTTAAGAAGTGCCATTTTTGCGGCTATCGATATTGCTAAAACAAGAAAGGAATACCACTCTGACAGAGAGAATAGTTTAGAAAGAACGGATAGATCAAGAAGTAACCGAGATAGAAGACCTAAATAGATGAAATATACTTTCGCATGTCTCTTTTCTTTTTTATTTCTAATGGGTTTTGGTCAAATTGATCAGGATACAACATTAAAAAAACGAGTTGAAGAGCTCCAAATATCAAGTTCAAGAATCTATGAAAATGGTACCGTAAGTCTGAGCAGAAAGCAATTTTTGACTATGGCTGGCGCATTAGAAGATCCTACTCGATTGCTTATCAAAACACCAGGTATCAGTACCGCAAATGATCAAGCTAATTCTGTGATATATCATGGAATGCCCGCCCAGTATCATCAATGGAGTTTATACGGAGCGAGGATTTTGAATCCAAACCATAATTCTAATGCTGGGACAATTTCTGACTTGCCATCTAGTTCTGCAGGAGGTGTGAATATGATGAGCGGACAAGTGATTGGTTCACTAGAGTTTAATGGAAATCCTTCGGACAAATCATTGGGGTCATTGGCAGGAATGTCTGATATTAAATTTAGAAATCCATACAAAACTGGACTTTCTACAAATCTTAGTTTGATAGGGCTAGAAGCAGGCTTTGATAAAAAATTTGATAGAGACCAATTGATGGTAAATTATAGATACTCCACTGTTGGTGTACTCACTGGTCTAGGGTTAGATTTTGGTGGTGAGAAAATCAATTATCAAGACCTGACCACCAAATATAGTATGAACCGCAAAAGTGGAGATTATTCTATCTATCTCACTTTAGGAGCTAACAGCACAACAAAAGATGCACTAGATTCTTTGGTTACAGAATTCAAAGATCTGCAAGAATCAGATTATAATGCCAAAATATTGATTGGCGGAATCAATCATACATATAAAGGAGCTAATTTTGATCTCAATAATACCATCAATTTAAGCCGAAGGGTAGTTCATAAAACTGCGGAAGCAAATATCCCTATCAACTCATCAACAGAATATGAAAATAGAGCAACACTTTTATCGCTCAATCATAATTATACTAGAAAGTATAAAAATTTAAGTTTTGGATATACGCTAGAATCATGGTTGGACAATCAGTTTTTGATGAAGCTATTTCCAGCCGATAATGAAGGACAATTTGTTGATCGTAGAATACAAAGAACTAGCTTATCGGTTCAACCTACTGCAAATACAATTGTAAGGTTATCAAAACGTTTTACTCTTTCATCTACTTTGGGTATTTCATCTCAGCATACAGGAGTTAATTTAATAGATATCATTGGACATATCGGTTTAGGCTATAAAAAAGGAAACCTTAAATCAAACTTATCAATATCTAGGACCGCTCAAAATCAAAGTATCGAACTTGCATTGGATAGTTTCTTTATACAAAATCAAGTAAGTGTTAACATTGCTTTAGATATCAAATACAAAGGTGTTGGTGTAAATATATACCGTCATCAATTGGGTGATCTTTCATCAAGAAACAATAGGTTCGAAATTTTATCTTTACAAAATCTTGATAATTTACCCCTTGGATATACTGACCCGAATGACAACTTTCTTGATGTAGATAATCCGATTATTACTGGTATATCATTCTATTCTGATCACACTATTAAAGGATTTAATATACATTCAAACTTGACACTACAGGATTCAAAAGTTGATTATTATGGTGCAATATTTACTGGAGGTACAGCTAGAAGTCCTTTGGATTATGGCTACATCTTTAATATTAGATTGCAAAAAGAATGGAAATATAATCGAGAACGAGCTTTTGGTCTTTCTGCATCATATCATATGAGAGGAGGTGAAACGCAATTGTCAGTTTCCACTAGGCTGTCTCGAGAATGGGGGTATACAGAATTTATACATTCTGCACCTCCACAGCTCAAATTATCAGATTATTATAGAGCAGACCTCAGAATCTATTACAAACCAAGCAACCGATCCACTATTTCTCTTGATATCCAGAATGTAACCAATAGAGAAAACGATGCTTATTATTATTATGAGCCCCTTACTCAAAAATCAACTTTAAAAAAGCAACTTGGACTAATCCCAATCTTAAGTTGGAGAGTTGATTGGTAGTGTTTTGAAAGCATCCGATTGCTGAGAAAATATGTTTTGCTACAGTTAGGATAAAATTAGTAGTTCCATTGGCTTTTTTGTGGTCCAACCCCTGCGCGCCCTACGGAAGGGATATTGACTTGGATTGGGTTTGATCTATTTAGGCTTTGAGGTATTCAGAAGTATGTCCTCGCTGAGATCTGTGATATAACGTCTTGTACTGTTCTAAAATAGTTAAACCTCTTTGAGGTTCCTAACATATAAAATTAATTGCTCAAGACTCTGATCAATTATGTTTTCTAATTGCTTCGTATCCGCCTAAGCTAAGTTAGATCACAGTTTCTATGGTGAACTATTTCTCACAAAGTATCACTTGTTTTAAACCAAGTATTATTTAAGTAATAAATCTGAGGTTTTTCACAAGAAGGTACAGAAAAAAGGCATTGCGATAATTCGCAATGCCTTTTCAAATATTAGTTAAAGAGTATACTACGCTTCTACTTTCGTTTCTGGCACTTCCTCTATTTCGTCATTGTATATTGCGCGGATTTTTGCTTCTATCTCAGCAGTTACTTCTGGATTGTCCTTCATAAACTGTTTCGCGGATTCTCTTCCTTGAGCAATCTTTGTGCCTTCATAGCTAAACCAAGATCCACTCTTTGCAACTACATCTTTTTCTACTCCAAGGTCAAGAATTTCACCGATTTTTGAGATTCCCTCTCCGTACATGATATCTGCCATTGCAATTCTAAATGGTGGTGCAAGTTTATTTTTCACAACCTTTATTTTAACAGCATTACCCATTACATTACCTTCCTTATCCTTGATCGCTGAACCAGATCTTCTGATATCAATTCTTACAGATGCATAGAATTTAAGAGCGTTACCACCTGTAGTAGTTTCAGGATTTCCGAACATTACACCGATCTTCTCCCTCAATTGATTGATAAATATACAGCAACATCCTGTACGACCGATCGTACCAGTAAGCTTTCTTAATGCCTGAGACATCAATCTCGCTTGAAGGCCCATTTTTGAATCTCCCATCTCACCTTCTATCTCAGCTCTAGGTACTAGTGCTGCCACAGAATCAATTACAAGAATATCTATCGCTCCAGAACGGATTAAGTTCTCAGCAATCTCCAAAGCTTGTTCCCCATTATCAGGTTGAGAGATCAAAAGGTTTTCTGTATCTACACCTAAGGCCTCAGCATAAAATCTATCGAATGCATGTTCTGCATCAATGAAAGCAGCTATACCCCCTGCTTTTTGACATTCAGCGATGGCGTGTATTGCGAGTGTAGTTTTACCAGAAGATTCTGGTCCATATATTTCTACAACTCTTCCTTTTGGAAAGCCGCCTATTCCGAGTGCAATATCCAATCCTAATGAACCTGTTGAAATGACTTCTGTCTGCACTACTTGCTTGTCGCCAAGTTTCATTACAGTACCTTTTCCGTATGTTTTATCAAGCTTGTCAACTGTAAGCTTCAGCGCTTTTAGCTTTTCTTCTCTTTCTTTTGACATGATTATATTTTTGTTGAAATTTTGAGCAATTGGTTACTTCTTTTAAGGCTCATTCCTTGACTTGTTTGAAGTAACATATTAAAAGAAAACAAATATAAGAAAAGATTCGATACGACCTTTTTTTATCTGTTTGTTTAGTGACTAGTTATAAAGTGGAAATCTGCGAAGTTGTTCAATTGCATTTATGGTTATTTGACCATCATTACAAAAACAACATCACAAATTAACACTTCTTTATATTAACGATAGCGTCTAGAACGGTACAACCTCTTTTTCTTGACGGGATACTTTCATGAATTCATTCACTTTAACTTCTGAGATGTATCTCATATTCCCATCTTTGTCTTCGTAGCTTCTGTGAACTAGCTTGCCTTGTATAGCCACTTCACTTCCTTTTGATAATTTGTCTGCCATCATCTCCGCGGTCTTCCCCCACGCTACAAGGTTGTGCCATTGTGTATCAGTAACTGGCTCGCCTTTGTTGTTTTTGTAAAAGTCATTCGTAGCGATCAAGATTTTTGCGACTTTGCTTCCAGATGCTAATTCCTTCAACTCTACTTCTTTTCCTAAGTTTCCGATCAATGTTACGGAGTTCTTTAATGTGTTCATAATGTGTAATTTTTATATCCCATATAATTTAGCGGGATGAGTAATTAAATAAAAATTAATAGCCGAGTGGCTGTTTAAATTTGTTGACGATGCAAATATGAGGGGAGAAGGATCAGATAGCCGTATTTTAAACGGGTATACACGGGTATATACGTATCTATATGGATATATTTGGTTATAAAAGAAGAACAATCGTTTATAACCCATTGTATTTCACCATGTTAATAATCCTACAGTGTTTTTTTGATTATTCTTCAAAATTTGCACTGTTTTTTTGGAAAATATAAAATTTAGGTACTGATCTTCTTATATTTATGAAATGAAAGAGATGAATGAGATGAAAATTAATCCAATTACATTGGTTTCCATTTATGATTCTTAATTGGTTGTACTAATAAGAATTGCATTTGTGAAATCGAAGGCTTTGGTAAAGTTCAGTTTGATGCAAGCCTACGAAAAAAAAGTGATAACAATTTATAAGAAGAAAGCATACAAAAGTCTTCATGTATTTATGTATTTATGTAAACCTGTACCCACAAATAAAAAATAGATGTATAAACCATTAATAATATTATTCCTAGCCATATCAATTACTAGCTGCTCTAATAGTAAAGTTGAAAAGAAAGGATTCCAGGTGAGCGAAATCTCAGAGGATGATAGTGGTCAAAAAATTGTTGGACTAAATATTGACTCATTAAAACTTGAAACAAGACCAAGGAATGTTTTACTCACAAACAGTTCAGCACATCGGTTAACACCGATATATAAAGTTAATTACGACAAGAAAACAAAAAAGCCATTTACTGGATCAAACGCATATCATAAGGATTGGAATGACAAGTATAGTATTGGAAATAATTGGAACAATAATTTCATGCCTGGGTTTGAAGCTATTTATGGATTTAACTTTATAAACGTATCTCATTATAACAACAAGACCAAGAAAGAGAATAAACTATTTGATAAGCCAGTATTAATTAAAACACTATACTATCCTACTTTCTCTAATGACACCCTAAATTACAAGCCCGTACATCGCAAGTATTATATGGTTTCTGTCTATGATGAGGATTCTAACAAAGATGGCTTTATCAACACAAAGGATTTAAGAATGCTCTATCATTTTGACATTGAAGGAAATAATAAGAAGAATCTAATTCCAAAAAACTATTCCGTTCTGAGTTCGGAATATGATTCAGCAAATGATCTAATGTATGTATTTGCTAAAGCTGATAAAAACGAAAACGGACAGATGGAATTGAATGAACCAACAGATATATTTTGGATTGACCTAAATAATCCTGAGAACACAGGAAAACAATATATGTCAGAATAGAAAACGTGTAATAGTGAACTAATACCAACATGCATAGATTCTTGAAAAATTCAATTTTAAGCCAATTACAAAGAGAACTATAAAAGAACTAGTAAAGATTGAAGATGATACAAATCTTAACCAAATCAGACATACCAGGACTCAACACCCTTCCTCCAATCGACTGGGAGTTTGATTTTGAACAATTCTTATATGATTACATTGATGAAGATTATTTCCATGCATTTGTAATGATTCAAGATGGTCAGATTGTTGGGACTGGGAATGCATTTATGAAAAACAAGGTCGCATGGTTGGCAAACATTATTATTGATGCAAATTATAGGAGAAAGGGTTTAGGTTTTAAAATGACGAAACACCTAGTTGACTATCTAATATCTATCGGATGTGAAACTCAAATATTGATTGCTTCATCTCTTGGAAAGCCCGTTTATAATAAAGTTGGATTTAGAAAAGTGTCAGAGTATCATTGTTTTGATTCCGACACCAACATCAGTTTTCCCATTTCAAAACCTATAAGGCTTCTAATAGCTGAAGATTTGGCAGAAGTAAACAAACTGGACCAAGAAATTAACTCAGAAAACAGAGCACATTTAATTGGTAAATATTATTCTAATGGTCTTGGGTATTTCAATTCCGAAAACAAATTACAAGGATTTTACCTGCCTGGTTTTAGTCGAGGACTTGTACTTGCAAAAGATAAAACGGCAGGAATCGAATTATTAAAGTTAAAGCACTCAAAAACAGGAATGAGAACAATGTTGCCAGCTGAAAATAAAGAAGGTATCGAGTTTTTAGAACGTGCCGGATTAAAAAAAGGAGAAAAGCATGTTAGAATGCTTCTCGGCAAAAACAACAATTGGAATCCACAGTATATTTATTCATACGCGAGTGGTTATTGTGGTTAATCATCTGATGTCTATTAATATCTGGTAATAAATATTTCTCTTTCTAACTAGGACACAATTCTTTTGGGTGAGACTGGCATTATAGACCCTAATATAGATATTAACCTTATCGATAGTTTTTCTTGGACACCGAGTATTAGCATACTCAATCCTGACGAATTGATTGTATCGATAACCCCTACTGAAACTACCACATACCGTCATGAAGTATTTTATGGAAACTGTTATACACACAAAAAAATCACAATAGAAGTCTTAGAGACAGAAGAAGAGGACATCTACATCGGCAACATCTTCTCCCCCAACGGAGACAATATAAATGATATCCTGTACATCCAAGGGAGTGAAAATATCACATTGGACGCTTATAAAATATATGATCGATGGGGCAATCTGGTATTCAACTTATCTGAACTAGAAATAAATAATAATCAGGCAGGATGGAATGGATATTACAAAGGGACAAAGATGATTCCTGGAGTCTATGTCTATACCATAGACTACACTAAAAATGGTGGTCCAGAATTAAAAATTGGTACTGTCACCTTAATTTGGTAGCGTTATTATGGTTTCTTGTAATTGGACAAAGTGTCGATTATCAATTTGCTGTCTGTTGATAAAATGATTTTGGAAGTAATGATTAATGACAAAGAGTTCTTTTGTGCCTTAATTTATTTTTTATATTTAAATTGATAAGTGTAAGCATCTTCCTTTTTTTGAGCCATTATTTGCATACTTATTCATATAAAGAATCCAATGAAAAATATTCCTATTTACGTCACTATTTTCCTTCTTTTATTATCCTGTAATAAACAAAAATCAGATCTTTCTGTCGTCGAAACTTTTATTAAAACTCTTAAAGAAGATAAAACCGAGACAATAGAAACTATTGATTTGAGTAGTGAAAATATATCCGAGCTCTTAACTCATAGAAATGACAAGCAAAATATTTCGAATTTCAAAAGAAATCCATTGTCTTCATTTTATTTAGATGAAGTTATTTTAGGAATGTATATTTTATGGACGATTGAATCTATTCGAATGAAAGAAATTGACGGCCCAGGATATTACTTATACGCTTCTTTAAATCCACGGAGAATTAATGTTAGTTCGGGAGAATTGGTCGACCAAGATATAATTTTATCGGAAATTGCTAAAGCGTATTTTGAATGGTGGAACAGCAACCTATTATTAGAAGAAAAACTACAAATCAATCCTTTAGACAGTTTGGATCTGAGTTGGAATTAGAAGCTGTTTAGTTATACCTATAGTATCTTCAGAAAAACATATGAATGAATAATAACAACGTACAACTTTTAAGCCTGATAATTGTGGCGAAGCCCAATGATCAGGCTGTGTTGAACAGAGCGGTGTCCAACCATTAAATATTATGCATTTTCGATTTTGGTATTTTGTGTTTAACGATCAGCCCATGAGTGGATTAATTAATATCTGTAGTAATCTGTGATTCGATTGTATCATTATTAATCTTGTAATGTTATGAAAACGATGCTTCTTGAGTGCTATGGGATGCGTTTTTCAACATTTTAGACAAGGCTATGCCAGAGGTATCTCTGGTACCGTCCAAAAATCTATCTAGCCGCTTTAAATATTTTTTGAAGATCAGCTTTCATGGGCGGATCCTTATTTCTAGATATTCCCTCATAGGGAAGCATTGTACCCAGTTTACAACATTTACATTGAGAAGGATTCGGACCAAGGACTCTAAGAATGGCGAGTTTTTTACGTTGCTTACGAGTTAGAAGATCTTGGTTCTTTTGCTTCAGCGCTTTTCTAGCTATAGCAATGGATTTTTTCTTGGAGGCATTTGAGGTGAATCCATATTGCCTTACTTTCCTAAATCCGGAAGGTAGAATGTGAAGTTTGAATCGATGTAAGAATTGCTCCCCTTTTAAAGTCATAGGCTTCTTCTTAGCTCCGTCTTTGTAATCCTTGTAAATGAATGTTACATGCGTACTGTCCATATTGATCAATCGATGATTTGTAATGGCTACCTTATGTGAGTATCGAGCAAGATAATCAATGACACTACCGACACCACTAAATGGTTTTTTGATGTGTATGACCCACTTTTTGCTGTAAATGGAATCGAGCCATTTGTTGGCAGATGTAGGCAGATTATTAGGTAAGTTTACAATTCCATTTTGATAAGTTTACGCAGACGATGCATAAAGAATCCTCTAAAAATAGGTTTCATGACCTCACTAGGAAACAAGAAATCGGGGCCTGATCTTTTAGGGTTTTGCCACTTTCCTTGAGATGTTAGTCCACCCCGAGGGACAATACAATGCAGGTGAGGATGAAGCATTAAGTTCTGCGACCAGATATGCAGAATCATTGTTGCAGCTGTCTTTGCCCCTACCCATTTGGGATCAAAAGCCAAGGTGTTGAGCGTGTGCCAAGCACTACTAAAGAGTAGGTCATACATTGCCTTTGGATGATGCAAGCACAAATCATTGAATTCATGAGGTATTGTGAATACTACATGAAAGTATGGGACATTGAGTAACATGTCCTCCTGCATGATTGTGAACATTTCCTTGTTGATGCCTTGGCACTTTGGACAATGTCTATTGCGACAGCTGTTGTACTGAATCTTGATGTTTGAACAGAGGTCACATTTTTGTTTGTGACCTCCGAGCGCAGCCGTTCTACATTGTACCAATGCGGCTAATGTCCGCCGATGGTGACTGGTAAGGGATCCTTGTGGCATCTTGTGGACAAAACGCTTAATCACATGAGCTACTTCCAGCCTTTTTTTACTTGCCACGAGCTCTGAATATATCAAGATTAGAGATGTCTAGCCCTTCTGGAATCTTAGCATACTTGAGGTAATGCAATGTAGTGGTGATGTATTTATGCCCCAAGATTTGTTGTAATCTAAAAATCGAACCACCATTGTTGATGTAGTGTACGGCAAAAGTGTGTCTGATAGTATGTGGATGTATCCGTTCTTTTAGTCTGCTTCGTTTGACTACACCTTTGAATATGTGTTGTATTCCACCCGTAGTTAAAGGAGCCCCTTTGTATTTGTAAGACTCGATGAGTGTACCTGTAGGGATTGCACCAATAGCTTTACAATACTTCTTAAGATCATCTCTGAGGGAGTGAGAATAAGGCACCACACGAGTCTTGTTGCCTTTGGAATTTCTAATGGTGATCGATCGATGCTCTTTGTTAAAGTCACCGATCCTAAGTCTGACTACTTCACGAGACCTGAGCCCACATTCAAACATCAGAGAAATGACAATAACTTGTCTCATATCTTTGCAAGAACGATAGAGAATATTTAGCTCCTCAGAGGTCAAAATTTTAGTCTGAAATTTTTGAATTCTAGGATTAGGAATTGCGACCACTAAATCTGGTCTTATGGATACATTTCGGAAGTAATGTTTAAGTCCACAGAATCTCATATTAACAGTAGAGGCACTATAATTTAAAGAATCTCTCTGATGGATCAAAAAGGCCTTGATCTCATCGACGGTACACTCTTCGGGCAGTTTGTTGCAATGCAACATTAATGAATGTGGAGCTCTTAGGTAGTTGGCAATGGTAGCCTTTGCCTTTCCCTCCAGAGCCATGTGATTGTAGTAACGATCTAAGACTTCGTCAAATCTTGGTGTTCCAGTGCAGCGAATACTTTTTTTTCATAACTTAATGTTTAAATTTATTAATAATGCTCCTAAGTTACGGTTTTTAAAAGCTGCGACGAAGGAGCTTTGTTCAACATTGTGTGACCATTCCAGACTTCCCTTAGTCGTCCGTCATTTACACCTGATACGCTATACTACATACCTTTCAGGACGCGTACTATATACAGAACGTTGGTGGTTATTTTCTATTCTTTTTGATATAAGCATTTACGTCTATTAATTATGACAAAAAATAAAATATCCATACCGCAAAAATCATTGGGTTGGTCAATTCTCTATCACCTTCTACCCGGAGTTTGTATTCTACTATTTTATTTGATGATATCATCTTGGATTATTAAGATGGGATTCCAACCAAATTTTGCATTACTCTTAGGATTTGTTTTTATAGGCATCCCTTTACAATTATTTATCATGTTCAGGGAAGGGTATAACACTAACAGAAGAATTTCACTATCCAATGTTATTTTTTTCACCAAAAAAATTCCTATTGGCAATACGGTGTATTTGTACTGATATTCATTGTTTACGCCTTAATAATTACCTCTTTATTAAGTCCTTCAAATTCATTTATATTAGATAATCACTTTTCTTGGCTACCTGAATGGCTTAGAAATAATGCTCCACCATTTCATGAACATGTACTTCCCAATATTATTATCATAAGCTACATCACCTTAATCTTAATAGACGGTTTTATTAATCCAATTATCGAGGAGATATATTTTCGAGGATTTCTTATGCCACGTATTTCAAGGTTTGGATTGTGGTCGCCATTTATTAGTGCATTACTTTTCTCACTTGCACATTTTTGGCAGCCTTGGAATGCTTTACAGATTTTCATCTTGGTTTTGCCTATATATTACCTCGTCTTATATAAGAGAAGCATTTTCATTTCCATAGTCTTGCACTGTGTAGCCAATCTAATAGGTGCTTTTTTATCTATTGGACAATATCTTTCTGGATAATCAAAAAGGTGATTAAAACTATATAGCTCAGTGATAAATAAAATTTAAATGTTGAGAATCATTCCGATATAGAAGTGATGGCTACTTGGCATAATGACGAATCTCTTACTGATTCCTTTTGGCAATGCTTTTTTGCTACTTGTTTACCAGAAACCGCAGATTATGAAAAATTGAAAATAGTTTGTACAGATTTAGATGGGGTAAACAGAAACGATGAATTAGCCAATTATCTCAATCGGTTTGAACAAGGTTGTCTTCCAAAAAACTAAAGATATGTTTGACACATTTGGAAATAAAGTTCGGATAAAAAGAACTGCAGAAACAGAAAACAAAGGACTTGCCAACAAGGAAGGCGAAGTTTATGGACAAACAACTCCTTCAATGATAGACTTTGAAGTTATAGGAAGTTTGAAAAAAGATGTTGCAATAAATGTACATTTTGACGATTTAAACGAGTCATTTTGGTTTGCTAAAGACTTGATAGAGTATTTAGATAATGGTCAAGGTGCTGAAATTACACTTGATGGAGTTGACAAAAAATGGACTAAAGGAGAAAATGGAGAATGGATTGAAGAAAATACTAAACAAGACAGTAAATGGTGGCAGTTTTGGAAATAGAAAAACGACCACACTCTATATTAGAACTTAGCATCCTGCTTGATGTCATTAACAAAAAGTAAATGTAAATAGAGATTAAATATTTAGTTTAGAAATAGCAGGAAAATAGACCAGTACAACCAAATTTATTTATCTAAAAATAATTTTGATAATTGTTAAATCAAAATTTAGAATGAAAGAACAAAAATTGCATTAGCGAAACATGGACGATTTAGTCTTTGTTAGCCTCTCGTTATTTCATCTAAATATAATAATTTTTTAAATCAATAAATTTTGATATTCAATTGCCCATTTAAGTAATCCGTTTTGTTCGCCTCTTAAGTTCAGTTTTTTACTAATATTAGAACGATGATTTGCAACCGTTTTAGGGCTTATAAAAAGCATGCTGGCGATTTCAGGAGTTGTTTTTTTTCTAGCTATTAATTTTAAAATATTTAACTCATGCTTAGATAGATTACTTATTATACCATCTTTAGGTTCATCTGGAATTAAAAAATGAGTCAAACTAGGATTAACATAAGGCTTCCCTTCGTTGACAGAACGTACACAATCTATAATCTCTTTTTCTGTACTTTCTTTAAGTAGATATCCTTTTATTCCTGTTTGGATTGCATTTCGAAAAAAACGTTCATCCTTAAACAGTGTGAGTAATACAAACCTAGTTTTTATATTTTCTGCCATTAACAATTGAGCCACCTCAATACCTGAAAGAAAAGGCATTTCAATGTCCAAAATAGCCACATCAGGTTGCAGGTTTCGGATTTTATCTAAAGCATCTTTCCCATCTTCAGCACTACCAACCCAATCAATACCTTCAGTCTCAACAAGAAGATTGCTTACTCCTTTACGAAGTACAGGATGATCATCAGCATTAAATACACGTATTGACATGAGATAAAATTTAGCGCTTTTTTGGAATAGTGAAATTTGTAATCGTACCCGAAGGTTTATTTTTTTCAATCTTCAACCGCCCATTTAAAGAGGATATTCGTTCATACATCGTTCGAAGTCCTAGACTTTTCGTTGTAACAATAGCGATTTCGTGATCATATCCTTTCCCGTTGTCCATTATCTTAGTTATTACATCATTACCGATAATTTCAATACTTATTTTTGCAGCAGTAGCTTCTGCATGCTTCACGATATTATTTAAAGCTTCTTGGATGACTCTGTAAAAATGGATTTGTTCTTTATTTGAAAAAAGGTCGTCTATATTTTCGATTTCTTTCGTAATAAAAAGATCAGTTGATTTCTCTACTCTTTCGATGACATCATTGATAGCGGTAGTCAAGCCAAATTTCTCCAACTGAAAAGGGTGAAGATCTTTTGAAATCGTTCGAACTTCTTCTAATGTATCATTGATTAATTTATTGTTTTCCGTAGTGGTTTCATAGGTAGAATTCAGTCGTTTTTTTATCAATAACAGAGATTGTCCTATTCCATCATGTAAATCTCTTGCGATTCGCTTTCGCTCTGTTTCTTGTCCAAAAAGAAGAGCCTCAGCAAAAGCCATCTTATCATTTCTATCTTTCCTGATTTTAAAAAAATTATAACCCAAAAAACCTAGAATTATTAAAAGAAGACTACTACCAATAATACCATTCCGCTGTAGCGTAATTTGAGCATTAGAGCTTTCTAGTTCAAGAATATCATTTCTTTGTTCCAAAATTTGTTTCTCTTTTTTTACAGATTCAAACTTAGCTTCAGCATCTGCCATTAATTGGATCTTCTCCATGTCATTTGTCTTGGCAAGGGAGCGATCATAGGCTTCAAGATGATCCAATGCTTTATCATGTCGACCTAAATCATTATAGACTCTATACAGATAATCATGACTTGATCTAATGTTTCTTTCAAGGCCTGATTGTTGGGCATATTCCATACTTTTTTTTGCATAGCTGAGTGCCTGTTTAGAATCGCCTTTTATAAAATAACTTATGGCAAGAAGTTTATCAAGTCGGCTTTGGGCTTGATTATCTCCACGTTCCTTCAATAATTTTTCCGCTCTTTTGCCTACTTTTATTGCCTTATCATAATCTTTAATGTTATTATTTGTTCCTACCATGCCTATTAAAACATTGGTAATAACAACCTTATTTTTATTTTTTTCTGCAAGCTTAAGCCGAAGTTCTGCATTCTCCAATGAGCGACCTATATAACTGCGATAGTTATCCATATGAAGTTCTTTTTTGAGGGTGTCACGTTCTGCCTTATCATAAAAGTTTTTCGCTGTTCTGCTCAAAATGGATCCACGAGCTGCATATATAGCCATTTTCATCCGATCATTATCTTTAGTTTCTGCAATAGCTACAGCTTTTGCGACATATTCTTCCGTTTTGTCCAGAAGAGAAAGTCCGAAATACAGACCAGCTATATCATAATAGATACTAAATAATTGTGAGCTATCCTTTTGGTTTTCAAAAGATACAATACTGCTCAAGTAATATTCAATTGCTGCGTTAGGCTCATCCTGTCTTTGTTTTATTTTGCCTAAATAAAACAGAGCGGTTCCATGCAATCTATCATTCTCCAATAGAATAGCCAATGTTTTGGTTTGTTCATAATATAAAGTGGCTTCATCATATTTTTCAGAATACATCAGTGAATATCCATACATATTTAGAGCCGAAAGCTTCGTAAGATTATCTGGATAATCATGGCTGAGATCAAGCATTTTTTGGGCAATGAAGTGTGCCGTATCTTTATCGATTCTGTGGTATTGATTGAACATTTTTAGAACGATGACTATCTCATCTTGTGATACCTCAGTCATATTCATGACGATATCAAAATGCGAAGGTGTAGCTTCTAAAGGTTCAGGTTATGAAGAGTCAGACTGTGCAAAAAGTAAAAATGGGATTAAACTAAGTAATCCCGAAAGGAAGTTTTTCATATTGATTGATGGAATAGGTAAGAAGCAAGTTCTTATTTGTAAAGTAACAAACTCCTATATACATTATACTCTTTCTGTGTGCTTATTTATGTTATGCTCAGAATAAGTTTACTAATAGAAAAGAAGGAATTAAACCAAGACTTTTGAGGTTAACTTAAAGCCTTGGTTTAAAATCTTTAAACGAACTTATCGCCATTTTTGATTATAAATTCATTTTCTATTAGAATTACTTCTTACACTTAGTTTCTTCGTTTGGCTAAATCCTAATAATGTAATGCAACTAAGTCGCCTATTTATAATTAACCAAATTCTTGAATTTCTATTTTTATCCACCGTTACACTTCCCTACAGCTTCTTGACTATATGGCTTATAAGTTGGTGGTGAAGGTCCACTTGTGCAGGTTTGTATGACAGTTGATATTATATAATCATGTCCGTCATACTTTGTAGTCCCCTCCCATCTCCAAACGGCATGAATACCCAACTCTCTCATTTGCTCGGAAGTGAACTTTATAGTTTCCTTTTGCATTTTTGTCTTAGTTTTATTAACGATTGTCTTCATGGTATTTGTCATCGTATTCTCATTTGTATAACTTGCCGTGCTTTCAGCACTATATGCACCGCTTTCTACACCCGCTGTTACTGAGACAGAAACTGCATGTTTGACTTGATCGGTATGTTCTTCTGAGTTAGTTGTCGAGTTGCTAAAACCCTCTGTAATTTCTAAGTTACATATACCAGCACAAACCAAACTCCATTGTCCTTTTACCTTAGAAGCTTTTGGCCACTTGCAAGTTTCATAAGCATAGCCACCTTTTAAAGTTCCAGGATATGCATTTATTTTATCGGCCCACATAGCCCCGTCATTAGTAAACCAAATGTTCACATCTTTGCCCTCTCTAGGAGCTGGACTGAATTCTAGTCTAAAATGACCATTTTCACCATTACAACCATGACCCTGAGTTCTTGTCACAGATATTTTTTTTGTTTCATAGGGCTTAATCCAAAAAGTCGCTCCTTTTTCCGCTCCGTTATAACATTGACCTGGATGCAATGTCACCTTCACTTCTACGTCAGCTGGGTTGTAAATTGAGAAAGGATAAACATGCCCAGATTGTGCAGTATTAATGTTAAAAAATAGAGCTATCAATACAAATAGAGCTATTTTAGTAGTTATTAAGTTCTTCATAATATTTATTATTAATGACTTGTGAAAAAAAATTATCAAATTGATATTACAAAGGTATCGTGAAGGTATTATGTATCATATAGGGGCAGGAGCGGGAATCCATAGGGGCTTGACCCTATTCCTTTAAATGAAGACGAACTAACTTGTATCTTGATTGTCTTTTTATTTCTCTGTTTAAGATTAGTATTCTTAGTTATAGATTCAGTACCTTAAGGTGAATTTTTACTTGAAACATCAAATTCATGATAAAAAAATCATCCTTTATTGTCTTGTATATCATCTTACCTATAGGCAGTCCAAAGTATTCATACACTGCTTCTTTGGATGAAAATAGGCCTGTGGAAACGGTAACTCCACCTCCGCCTGTCAATGATATTTGTACAGGAGCGATAAACCTTGGGGTAATAGGATGTGAGTTTCTCGTTACTTACGAGGCAGATCCAGAGGCTACCCCAGATCCTGAAGTGCCCACCAAAACCTATAGAGCATTCTACTTTAGTTTTCCCTTCATTTAATGTTGCACTATTATCTGTAGATGAAATTAATTCAATTGTCCTGAAACACCCTAATATAATCTACAATTAAATGCTGAGGAAAAAATGTAGTCCCATCGGGATTACCTGGCCAATTCCCACCCACAGCAATATTAAAAAGAAAGTGAAAATCACCTTGCAACTCATCAAGCAGGGGAGGGGCAATATCAATGATATGAAATTGGACATCATCTACATACCATCTAATAAATTGAGTATCCCAGGTGATCGTAAAGACATGAAATTCATCATTAAATATCCCATTGGGTAGGGTATTACTTCCTCCATAATTTGCTGGGAATTCATCATCCCACCAATGCGTAGTGCCATGGACAGTATTTTCCTGACCATTGCCACCTATCATTTCCATAATATCGATTTCGCCACATTGAGGCCAACCTACTGTTGAAATATTATCACCAAGCATCCATAATGCAGGCCATATTCCTTTCCCAACTGGCAAAGCAGCCCGTATATCTACACGTCCATAATTAAGACTAAATTTATTTTGCGTATTGATTCGAGAGGAGGTATAATTGCTAGTCCCTTCTGTTTCTTCCTTGGCTTCTATGATCAGACAACCATTCTGTAAAGAGGTGTTTTCCTCCTTGTAGTATTGCAATTCATTATTGCCCCAGCCACAAAGAGCTGGACATCCGTCCCCTATTTGATAATTCCATTTTGTAGTATCGAGACTACTATCATTGAATTCATCTGCCCAGATTGCAGTCATATTGGAATAGGAGGTAGGTGTAGAATAGCCCATAGTCGGTATCGGAATTATCTTCTCTTCTTCATAGGCCAATGCCTTCCATTTGTCACCTTCTTCTATGTATGCATAAAACTTGTTATCATCCGTACAAAACACCATTAAGCCATTGGCTGGATTTTGGATATTTTCAAATTGCTCCGTAGTCAAACGAGGTAATAAAAAACCTTTGTCCGTACTTTTGATTTCCAGCATGGCAGATGAATCTGGCGCACTGTTGTCTGTGTTTATACCTACTTGTGCTGTTAATTGAGTGCACAGTAATAAAGTAATACCAAGTAAAATATAATTGCGCTTGTCCATTAGTTTTTTAATTCAAGAAGATTTTGGAATTCAAATATAGAATTTATAGAGAGTGTATTAAAAAGTTTGTCAATTTAATAAAATAATAAATTGGCATTATGAAAAAAGGTGAAAATTTTGATTTTGAAAGTTTCTAAAAAGAAGCGATTAGAAAATTACGCTCAGGAAAAGAGCTCATTGGATGACAAGGAGCGTTGACCAGTATAATAGGTAGAACTTATCCGAACTAGAAATTAATAATACACAGGCAGGATGGGAAAGATATTATATTGGGAAAAGATGATTCCCGGAGTCTATGCCTACACAATTGACTATACAAAAAATGGAGCTTTAGAAATAAAAATAGGAAGCGGTACACTTGTCAGGTAAAATCTATTCTAATTTAGAAAAACCATTACATTTACACATGAAAGAGACATTACAACGACATGACAAGAAAAGCAGCACTCATCATCCTGGATGGATGGGGACATGGTAAAGACCCAAAAGTAAGCGCACTAGCGCAAGCGGATACTCCATTTGTAGATAATCTATACCTTCAATATACAAACGCAGAATTGGTAACATTTGGCGAAGAGGTCGGGCTTCCTGAAGGCCAAATGGGAAATTCTGAAGTAGGTCATCTTAATATTGGTGCGGGCAGGGTGGTATTCCAAGAGCTGGCTAGAATCAATAATGAGATTCGCGAAAATACACTCAAAGATAATCTTGTCTTGCAGGCTGGAATTGAAAAAGCAGCAAAGACAACTAAGCGAATCCACCTTCTAGGTCTTGTTTCTGATGGTGGTGTTCATTCGCATATCAACCATTTACTTGCAATATGTGATATCCTCAAAGACAGTGATGTCGAGGTTTTTATTCATGCTTTTATGGATGGTAGAGATACAGATCCAAAAGGTGGATATGATTATCTAAAAAAAGTTGAAAACCATATCTCGGGAACCAATGCTAAGATCGCTACTGTAATTGGTAGATATTATGCCATGGATAGAGACAATAGATGGGAGCGTGTGCAAAAAGCATATCACCTTATGGTCAATGCAAAAGGAGTTGCCACTGATGATATCTTAGCTTCTGTACAATCAGAATACGATAAAGATATCACCGATGAATTTATGGAAGCACTTCAAAAAACGGAACATGGTGAAAACATAGGTAATATACAAACCGACGATACTGTGATTTTCTATAATTATAGAACTGACAGGCCAAGAGAAATTACCAAAGCCTTAACACAGCAAGATTTTCCAGAACATGATATGTATAAGCTTAGGCTAAATTTTCTTACTATGACAAATTACGATGCTAGTTTCGAGGGATTGAATATTATATTCGAAAAAGACAATCTCGTAAATACAATAGGAGAAGTAATTTCGAAATATGGACTGACACAAGTAAGGATTGCTGAAACAGAGAAATATCCACATGTAACTTTCTTCTTCTCAGGAGGAAGAGAAGAGCCGTATGAAGGCGAAAAAAGAATCATGGCTGCATCACCAAATGTGGCAACCTATGACCTCCAACCAGAAATGAGTGCCCAAGAAGTAACTGATAAACTGATCGCTAATATTAAAGAAGAGACTCCAGATTTTATCTGCCTCAACTATGCGAATACAGATATGGTAGGGCACACTGGAGACTTCGAAGCAGGTAAGAAAGCTGCGAGTTTTATTGATGGTTGTTTAAGCAGATTAGTGCCTACTATGCTTGATCATGAATACAGTATTATTATCATAGCAGATCATGGAAATAGTGACGTCATGATCAATCCTGATGGATCACCAAATACAGCGCATACTACGAATATGGTTCCTATTTTCTTTCTTACAAATGATGATGAGCTGAAAAGACTGAAGATTAAGGGGGGGAAGTTAGGAGATATTGCGCCTACAATATTAAGTGTGATGAAGGTGGGTGCACCAATTGAAATGAATGGTGAAGTATTGTTAAGTTAGTTATAGGTAGATTATTACAATTTTAAAAAACATCTGTTTTGAATCTAGCAGCAAGCATAGGTCAGATTATTCTTACGGCTATGTCCATAGTTTTTGTAATTACCTTTTTCTATTCTTACAAATATTTAACTAACATTAGTAATTTTGTTACCATTAAACAGAAAATACTGTTTGTGGGTGCTTCAATA
This sequence comes from uncultured Saprospirales bacterium, assembly GCA_963975265.1. Lineage (GTDB taxonomy): Bacteria > Bacteroidota > Bacteroidia > Chitinophagales > Saprospiraceae > CAJXUU01. The sequence continues at coordinate 17,645 of CAXBGT010000018.1, read as the reverse complement.
GGAATAGCTTTATTAATAACTTCTTTGATAGTTTCATTGATTCTTATCATTACAATAAATATTAAAATATAAAAACTAGTCTTAGTTACTTATATGAGCATATTTCTATTTGTTAAACTTAATTCTTGTGTGTTTGTGTCAATGTTCAAGATAGAATTAGAGCCCGATTTAATTTTTTCATTTCACTATAGTGTCATTCTGGCGCTTACTTTTTAGCAAAACAGCCATTTTGGCATTCTTTTTGTTGTCTTTTTTACTTTTTGTCACTTTTTCGCCATTGGAACAGCAATTGATCTATAGTTGGTGTATTTGAAATTTATCAAATCACTCAACGCTAAAAAATACAGATCATGAATACAACACAAAAAAGAAGAGCACACGAAGGGCAAAGAGGGAATAGAAATCACGGATTTTTTGCACCTGCATTTGGTAACATTATCAATGAAATTCTAAATAGTCCATTGAATGAAGTAGTAACGGATAAACCAAAAAAATATACTTACCCATTAGCAAATGTAATATCACAAGATGGAACTTTCATATTATCTCTTGCAATCCCGGGAGTAGCAAAAGCTGATGTATCTATCAACATCGAGAAGAATAAACTAACAATCAAGTCAGAAGTAGAAAACAATACTGATACTAAATACAGACTGAGAGAATTCAACTATGCAAAATTCGAAAGAGCATTTACGCTATCGGATGATGTAGATACCGACAATATCTCAGCGAAATTTGATAACGGTGTCCTCACTATTTCAATACCGACCGTCGAAGAAGCTGGACCGAAAAAAGTGGAGATTGTATAAGTAGCTTCCAGCTCATATAAATTTATTTAAAACATACCAGACAGGTTTGGCGAACTTGTCTGGTATGCAACTAAAGATAAAAAAGTAAAAAAATGAATACAAACGGAATAGCATCGAATCCATCATTCGGTAAAATATTTGACGAATTATTTAATAGGAGTATCTCGGATATCGTAGGTACTGATTTTACAAGTGAATCACCATCGGTCAACATCATAGAAACGGATGAATCATTCGAATTAGAAGTCGCAGCCCCTGGTATGACAAAAGAAGACTTCAATATATTGATAGAAAAGGATCATCTCACAATTTCTGGAGACACAAAGATTGAGGAAAGTGAAAACGTCGCAACCTTCAAGAGAAAAGAGTATGACTTCAAGAAATTCTCTAGGAAATTCAGATTGCCAGAAACAGTTGACAAAGAGACCGTAAAGGCAAAGTATGACCTCGGAATATTAAAAGTAACGATGGACAAAACACCAGAAGCAAAAGAAAAGGGTTCGAGAACCATCAATATAGATTAGTAGTAGGTTAGTAATAGGATAGTAGTAGGTTAGTTTTCATAATAGTTTTGAATTGAGACCGCTTTCGTGAGGAAGCGGTCTTTTTTAATTTTCACCAATGGTAAAAATAGTCGTATTTCCCACACCAATTGTCGTCTCTGTTCGTACTAGATCAGGTATAAATTTAATTGCTTAACAACTTATTGTTAACTTGGCAAACTTTAAAAAATGAACATAATGATTAGATCTATTTATACCTGTTTTATATTGGTATCTTTTTATTGCAGTAATGCTCAAATTACACTAACCGAGTCCAATCTTCCTATCATAGTTATTGAATCACTCAATACAATCAATGCTGATAGTAAGGTAGCGGCTACTATGAAAATCTATTTCAAAGAAGATGGATCTATCAACAAACTTAGCGATGTACCTGAAGATTATGATGGCAATATTGGCATAAAGCAAAGAGGGCAAACGTCATTATTTATATTTGATAAAAAAGGGTACAGTTTGGAGACTCGAGATATCTTGGGCGAAGAGAATGCAGCTGCAATAATGGGCATGCCTAAAGAAGTGGACTGGATATTACATGGACCATATAGTGACAAGTCTCTCATGAGAAATGCACTCATGTATACCCTTGCTGATTCTATTACACCTTATGCTCCTAGAGTACAAATGGCCGAAGTAATGATCAATAATGAATATCAGGGTGTATATCTATTTACTGAAAAGATAAAGAGGGACGGAAGTAGAGTGGATATAGCAAAGTTAAAAGATGATGAAATTACAGGGGATGATGTAACGGGAGGATATATTCTAAAATTCGATAAAGGAGATCAAGAAGAAATTGGATGGGTTTCACCCTATTCTGTGAGTGCTGCTCAACCGACTAATTTCATCCAAGTATATCCAGATTGGGACGATATCGTGCCCGAACAAAAAGAATATATTCAAAATTGGATGACAAATTTTGAAGATCTCTTGTCAGGTCCTGACTATACTGATGATTTAACAGGTTACAGAAAAAGTATCAACACAGAATCATTTATCGACTTTATGTTACTCAATGAGATGTCTAGAAACGTAGATGCATACAGACTAAGTACGTACATGTTCAAAGACAAAGACAGCAATGACGACGAACTACACATGGGACCTGTTTGGGATTATAATCTAGCTTTCGGTAATGCTAATTATTGTGATGGTAGTAGAATCGATGGTTGGGCGTATGACTTCAATGATGTCTGTAACGAAGATATGTACCAAGTACACTTTTGGTGGAAACGACTGTTAACAGATGCAACATTTGAAAAAGACATTGCAGATAAATGGATGAAATTGAGAAATGGAAAATTTTCTAATTCCAACCTCAATGGATTGATTGATCATTTCGAAGATCAATTAGCAATACCACAAGTAAGAAACTTCCAAAAATGGGATGTGTTAGGAACTGAAATTTGGCCAAATTCCTTCGTTGGAAATACTTATGCATCAGAAGTACAATATCTAAGAACTTGGTTGATGGATCGGTTGGCTTGGATGGATAATGAGTTTGATATTGATCTATCCTCACAAGACATCAATACCGTTGACATTAGAATCACTCCTAATCCAGTCAATGACATCTTGAAGTTAAGTGGAGAATCTTTAGACCAATCTTTTTCAGTTAGAGTGTACGATCTCGCTGGCCAAATAAAGGATGTAGAGGTTAATAATGCTACAACATCTATCAATGTGAGTGCCCTAAATTCTGGAATGTATTTGATTCAATTTTCAAATGATAATAATCAAATAACTAAGAGATTTATAAAAATGTAATTTTCTAGTGATTAATTTTTAATATAATTACTTTTGCGTCATAAACTATAAATCTATCCATGGCTAAAAAATTATCTATTGTAATACCTGCGTACAATGAAGGCAGGACAATACACCAGATTCTGGATAGAATAAAAAACGTTGAACTTATTGGCGGACTAGATAGAGAGCTAATAATAGTCAACGATTTTTCTACTGACAATACTGAAGAGGCCATCCTAAAATACCAAAAAGCCAACCCGAATTTGCCCATTACTTATTATAAACATGAAAAGAATAAAGGTAAAGGTGCAGCACTCCATACTGGAATAGATAAAGCAACAGGGGACTTCATTGTCATCCAAGATGCTGACTTAGAATACGATCCACAAGAATATAACATCCTTCTTCAGCCTATATTAGATGACTTTGCCGATGTGGTCTATGGCTCAAGATTTATGGGAGGCAAACCACATAGAATTTTATTTTTCTGGCATTCTATAGGAAATAAAATGCTTACAGCGGCATCAAACGCATTCACCAACCTTAACCTTACGGACATGGAAACATGTTACAAAATGTGGAGATCTGAGTTGGTAAAATCAGTCAAATTAAAAGAACAAAGATTTGGATTCGAACCAGAAGTAACCGCTAAAGTATCAAGATTGCCTAAGGTTAGAATCTACGAAGTAGGTATCAGTTATTATGGCCGAACCTATGAAGAAGGAAAGAAAATCAATTGGAAAGATGGTGTCCGTGCAATCTATTGTATTTTGAAATATAATATCTGGAGTAAGAAGTAAAAATTATTCCAGAAAACTACAAATCGCTCCATTTTCACATTCCATTACACCTTCATTTATAACAATTTTATTCGATGTATTCACAACCAATAAAGACCCAGAATTAAACAAACTACCATGATTTTCAAATTTAGCATTTGAACTACTCAAATCAATGGAAAGAGTTGCTCCCATTGGCACTGTTACTTGTCCTCCTTCCTCAATAACTAACGACTGAAATGTGTGTACACCAGCAGGAATCTCTGGGAACGCCACTTCTGCACAGCCACAGTTAGGAATCAAAATCGAATCTTGCATCGTCGGTATTGTATTACTTGACCAATTAGACGCATCTGTCCAATTACTATTTGATCCATTCCAGACCTTCCATCCGACTAAGTCCACTGATTGCGAATCATAGGAAAATAAATTCAATATTTCAGAATCAGAGACCTGAGCTGGATTAGAAAAATCAAGTCCATTATATTCAACTGGTAGATCAACATTTTCAAATCTAGCAAAGTCAAATGTGCCTATAAGATCAGCATTGAACGGTTGATAGTTAGTTGGATCAGGATTCAAATCAGCGTTCAAGGTATTAAAATTGTGAAATGAATAAGAATAAGTATTAACTTTTGGCCAATCAGTATATGTGACCATTCCAACTTGAAGTGTATCTGGCATGTCACTTCGATCATACCTTTGCCTCACTACAAAACTCTCGCCTGGAATTTGATGCAAAACGATGATAGTCCCTCCAATTTTCACCAATCTAATCAAGGTTGACAACCCACTTACTTCATTAAAATTTAAAGCGGAATTACTATTAATAGTTGACTTCACTTCAAATTTTGGAACGTTTGTTACATTAGCAGAACCTATGGATAAAAACACATAATTTTCATTCCCTTGACTCCATTCATTAGGAGCATCGGTCATACCAGTAGCAGTCCTTATCATTGCTCCTGACAAAGAAAACGAGGAAGAAGGCTGATCATCAAGTTCTTTGTTTGAAGAATTAACGAATATGGTGAAAATAAAATCTCCAGATACCTCTTTGAATAGTAAGTTAGATCTGTAGTCATCAAACCAAGCTGTATACCAAGGTACCATAGTAAGTTGCCCTTCATTACTGACGTTGATGTCAAACTCTTCCAAGTGACTTTGAGGCCAGCCTTCTACCTCTTCTACATTCTGCCATTCTTGAAGTGAACAAACTCTATTAAACTCATCTGAAATGTCAGATAGTTGAGCGATTAGTAAATTGTAAATCAAGAAAAACAATAATGTAAAGGCATACTTTTTCATGATATAAAGATAATCACAAATTCATTGAATATTGTAGTGGAAACCCCTAGGGTTATCTTTTTTCTAAAGCTTGAAAAACATTCAGAACCGAGCAGACTTGATCGTCGATTTTTCCTAATAAAATTGTAACGTAATGCCTCAACGACCTTCCCGTCTTTGCGAGATTGTCATAATCATTACTTTTTTAACCATTTAGCTGGATCTAATTTCTCTTTTCCTTTCCAAAACTCAAAGTGCAGTTCTGGTGCATTTTCATCTGCTAACCGTCCAATAGTTTGGCCAGCTTTGATCAATTCCTCTTTTTTAACGATAATATGAGCCAATTTAGAATAAACGCTATAATAGTCCGACCCATGCTTTATGATTACCATATTGCCATAACCAGCAATTGTTGTAACACTTATTACCCTGCCATCTGCAGCAGCTGAAATGGGTGCAGATTTTTTACAAGCAATATCGATTCCATTATTATTGATTCTTACGTTTTTGATTGTTGGATGGGGTTGATTTCCGAATTTTCCAGAAATAAAACCTTTAGCAGGCCATGCTAGTTTCTTATTTTTAATGTCGGCTGACACCTCAGTACTTTCGCTTGATTTGGATAATTCAGCTAGAATTATACGTTCAATTTCTCGATTTAGCTTTTCTCTTTGTTTTTTCTTTTTATTTAAATCTTTTATGAGCTCTGATTCTTCCGTTTTGAGTTTTGCTAAAATTTCATCCTTTCTTTTCTGATCTTTTTCAAGTTTTTTATAACTTTTCTTTTCCTCAGAAAGTAGTTTTTGAATGTATGTTTTTTCCTCTTTTACAGAGTTTGTTTTATTATTTATCTTTCCTTGAAGAGATCGTACCTGGTCTGTTTTTTGGGTTGCATACGCTTCAAATTGTTTACTATATCGCCACCTCAAGAATGCATCATTTACGCTGGCTGCGGAGAATACATATGCCCATTTATTGCCCGCTAATTCTCTTAAATACATACTCCGAGCAAGTTGTTGATATTGTTCGTCTAGGTGATTAATATCACCATCCAAAGAGTCTATTTTGACCGTATTATTGGCTATCGTAACATCAGCTCTTTTAAGTTGTTTTTGGATATTTTCGATCAGTTTTTTTCGATTCTTTATTTGATTTTCGATCGCTTTCAGGTCACTAAGTGTCGCCTTTTTATTGGAAGATGTTTTCTCAAGATTCTTAGAAGTCTGCTCTATCTGTTCAATGATTTTATTTCGTTCATCTTCAAGTTGAGTTCTACTTTGAGCAGATAAAATACTTGTCGGCAAAAGAAGCGATAAACACAATATGATTTTAATATACTCTTTCATAGCGGCTTGAAATTGAAAATCTTGTTTTTTTAGGTATGTTGATTTCGATTTCTTTCACTTTCATGAATATTTCAGAATCTCCATTGCCATTATATGGCACAGCATAATGCCTATAAAAAGCTACTTTTTCACCACTCTCAACAGTTCTGTAGTCATCATAATCGATATTTATTTCTCTACCTCGATAGTCTACCATTTTCACTTTGTCCAATTCTAAATCATAACCATTGATCCAATATTTCAATTGGAGATCTTGATCTGTGGCTTTAACAACATAGTATGCCCCTTCTTTTGCGACCGTAATAGCATTAGAATCTGGGATGATTATATTTCCGAAAATTGCTTGTTGCATATCCATAAAATCAAGGGAAATACCCATCCTAGCAAATGCATCTTGAGTAGACCCTTTTTGATATGTTTGATCTAATCTATTTACAGCTACATAAGTCTCCGGTGTAATCAAGGTTCTGACGGCTTCGATCCCTATTTTTTTAACTGATGCCCATATGATGCTGTCTTTCCTCATTCGGATATATGACTTTCCACTTACGTCCTCATCTGGAGTATCTAGTGATATACTCGTCTCGCAGGCATACCACTCGAAGTCATAGTTGTGATCGCTTAGTGCTGTGAGAATTTCTGATTTAGATCTATCAGGAACTGGACCAGTATGCTGAATTACTTTCTTTGACTTACAGCCAGATACCGCTATTAACAAAGCAAGGAATAGCAACTTAGAAAATTTTATGCCTTTATTTTTCTTGATGATATGCAGTTTTATAACCCTTTAGAATCTATTTTTTGTTGGAGCCTTTTTGATTGAATCCCTGCTTTTACAGCACAGCTCCAACTTTCGATTGCTTGATCAGTATCGGCATTTGCAAAGTATATATCTCCTTTTATTTCTAATGCTAGACCGTTTTGATTATTACTTATCTTTAGTGATTTCTCAATATTTTCGTTGGCCTTAGCTGAGTTTTTATTGAATAGGTATGCTCTACCTAACTCTGCATAAATATTACTTTTACTAGTTACATCTCTTCCTGACACAAGTAATCCTTCTTCTAGTAAGTCTATTGCTTCTTCAGCATCGTTAGATAAGGTATATGCTCTTCCATAGTACATATATGCGGATGGTTGGTTAGGAAATAAATCCAAAGCGTTGGTCGCAGTTATTTTCATCTTTACTATATCTTCAATCTCAGTATATGCTTCTAGCAATCCTTCCCAAACAGAGTATACATTGTCATTGAGAGAAATTGTCTTTTCATATGCTTTCGCAGCTCCTTTTACATTGTTGGTTGACATCAAAATATCTCCTTTGAGTGCGTGTGCTTTAGCTTCATCTACATGGATAGTCGCTATTCTATCTGATAACATCACTAAAGCATCCGCTAACTCTTTATCATATTTCTGATTAAGTTGATCAACAAATGGTACCAGTTCCAATATTTTCCTATCTACTGGAATCGACTTATTTTCAATCACAGGAGTCAAAGATCTGAGGTAAGTATTATCATCTCCACCACCAGACTTAGCAAGTGTTATTGCTCTATTTGCTTCAACATCGTTGATGTCTATAGTTAGTATTTTATTATAAATTTCTTGAGCTTGGTCTTCTTTGCCTAGTTTGACATAATATGATGCGATATTGTGTAAATATCTTACCTCATAAGGAAAAGCAGCCGATACTTTAATCAATTCCTCCAATGCATTTTTATCCTTATTTAAGATTTCATATATTTCATATTTCCTCCTCGATACACTTTCTGTCACACCTATTTTAGATTCGATAGCATTGTAAGCTGAAATTGCCGCATCTGAATTATTAGTCTGCAAGAAGGCTGTCGCTAATTTATCTGTATACTCCTCATTTGTAGGTTGTTTGATGACTAATGTTTTAAGTAAAGGTATCGCTTCATCAAATTTTTCTTGATCCAAACATATTGCAGCATAATTTGCAAGCACGTATTCATTATTTGGATCACTCTCCTTTGCCTTTTGAGCAAATTTGTGCTCGTTGTATGGATCATCCAAATAACTGTACACTTTTGACAGTTCCATAGCTATCGCCGCATTAGCTCTATCTTCTTTATATAGTTCAGTAAGTATTTCTTGCGCTTTTTCAAACCTACCAATAAGCGCATACTTTTTAGCCTCAACATATTTATCCTGCACAGCGATTTGCGCTTCTGTATACTGAAACGGCTCCTGAGCATTCAAAAAAGAGGTAACAAAAACAAAAAATAGTAGTAACCCTCGCATCATTGAAAAATATTAATTATTGATTTTTGTCCGCTTCTAATATTTAGAAAAACAGAAACTATCAGTAAGACGAAAAAAGGGCAGAATTAGTTTCTACCCATATAACTTTAAGACTACCTTATTATTTGGCAGCAGACTCTTTTACTCGTCTTGTTTTAACAGCGTATGTATGAGAGCTTAGGTAGTGACCTTTATATGCATTCATGTTCTATAATTTTTACAAAGATAGAAATGATTGATAAAGATTATAGAGATTTGAAAGATTGCAGAGATAGGGAGGATAGATGAGAATTAATACCATAATGAGCCTATTCTTTATCTAATAGTAAAAAAGATCCTAAATTTTGACTCCCCCACCGCAAGCGGATGGAGCACTAGCCAAAATTTTCCCAACCTAAAGGTCGGAAATCGGATCTTTTTTGTGATAAGGCGTTTTTATGCAAAAACATCTTTTTTATGACCCCGACGCAAGCATCGGAGAATTTAAGTATTAAAACTCAAAGGTATAGAACATAGCCTACACTGATCTAGATCAATCTTACCAAGCTCTCTTAAGTGATAACCATGATTTTTTCACAATATTTATATTTCTAAAAATTAGATCGTATCTTTAACTAACTAATCAATGTCAGTCCCCGACATAATCTATTTCATTTCTTGATAAAACCGCATTTGATAATTTATTATTTAACAATTAGCCTAAATGGCTAAGTCAGTTAATTATTTATCAAAGAATCACATTTAAAACAATAAGGCATGAATTCAAAAATAATAAAGTCAACCAGATCAAAAGGACTATTGTATAGCTTAATAATTGCAATTTTAGTGCCTTTCTCGGCAATAGCGAATACAGATGTAATTGGTATTATCTGGATTGATGATGAATTGAATGGTATGTATGATATAGGGGATAACGAACAACTGGTAAATGGTGTGATTGTTGACTTGGTTGATGCAGAAGACTTTACCATTGTTGCTAGTACCGTTTCATCAGGTGGTAATTATACATTTCTAAATCTACCACCCGGAAAATATTTCCTTAGAATTCCCGCATCGCAATTCTCGTTTGGTGCGATCTTAAATGGAACAAACAGTTGTCCTGGTACATCCCCAGCGGATGATATGATCGATGATGACGACAATGGATCAGATACCAACCCTTCTGATGTCAGAACTACTTCTTTTTCTTTGACGGATACTGATCCTAATGATAATGTGAAAATTGAGTACATAGATTTTTGTTTTAGTTTTAGTGATTGCACCCTTCCTAACCCGCTGGCTAACAACTCATGTAGTGAAATCGTAGATTCCGAAGTTATATGTGATATTAATACTTTAGATGCTTTTTGCAACATAATGCCAACAGCTACAGCTGGAGGCAATCAACCAAGCCCCTTGTGTACTGGTTCCATAGACCCAGCTAATAATATCTCATGGTTTGCCTTTGTAGCATATGGGGGGAATTATACGATTTCGATAACTCCTGCCAACTGTGCTGGCGGAGGTCTTGGCCTATCTGGTATTCAAGTAGGTATTTACCAAGATTGTAGCTTTTCAGAATCTGTTTTTTGCAACGGTGATTGTAATCTTACACCTGTTGATATACCTTCTACTAATCTAGTAGAAGGAGAAACATACTACCTGTTTATAGATGGCTGTGGTGGTGATGTGTGCTCATATTCAATTGATTTGATTGGAACACCTACTCCACCAGATTTGACACCTGATAAAGTTTGTGTAAATAATAATGGAGTAGCTGAATGTGACAGTACAGACTACTGTATCGGAGGAGATATTCTGATAGAAGCAACTGGACTTGGTATTGATGGAGATTATGATTGGACTGTAACAACAATTGAAGCTGGGCCATATATAGGAAATGCAAGTCCACAAACTTCAGATGAAAACTTACAGATAACATTTACAAATGAAGGTACATATGAGGTTTGTGTAACTTCTATAAGTAATGCATGTCAAAATTGGCTAGGAAATGTGTGTACAATTGTTAAGATAAATGACGAAATTCCTTTTGTCGGCGATGAAGAGTTTAGCGATCAGTTTGTGTGTATAGGAGATGAAAATAATTTTGATATTACTAAGTTGAATAATTTTGATCCAAATGGAGATGGAGTCAACGGTTGGCAAGGGCCAATAGTGGATTTCGAGACAGGTGTAAATACTGCTCTCGTCCTTACTCCTGGATGTTCTTACAATCAAGAATTCGAATTAGGCATTTATGAAGAAGAACCACCAGTTGGTGTATATTTAGCAATATGTGGACAAGATCTACCTATGCAAATAGAGGATTTCATACTTACACAAGCATCATTTGCCAATTCTGATATCATAACAATTAATTCTGTTTTGTCTAATACTCCCAATGTCAATGGATGTGACAGTATCATAAATTTCACAGTAGAAAAATTAGATATCGTCGATGGATTCATGAATCCACCTCAGTGTACATTTAATAGCGTTATCCTAGATTTCGACTACAACGATGCAGAATCCACTGGCTTTATTTATTTGAAATTTGTTTGGCGAGATCCATTTGGAAATACATTATTCGACCCACAAAGTAATAATGATCCAACCGATTTAGAGGTTCCTGAGACCAATCCATCAGGTACATATACTTTGACGGTAACGATAACTAAAAATGGAAATTCCTGCGCATATATTTATCCTGTAGATATAGATTTTACAAGTCTGCAACCACCAACACCCACAGTTTCTGGGATAACCATGGTTTGTGGAGGGTCAAATAGCGAAACTACTTACACGGCCATGGGAGGTGATGCCTCATTCAACTATATTTGGTCAATTCCAACGGATGCAACTATAGTAGAGACTACTGGACCGTTTGGAAATATGATAACAATTGATTGGGCAGGATCCAATGGAGGAGCATTATCCGTACAAAGCGAAAACGAATGCGGATTTAGTGAAATGGCTAGTTTGTCTATTACAGTAAGCCCAACAGTATTGCCAGAATTTAGCTTGGATGCAGAAGTGTGTATCGAAGGAGAATCTACTGTAACCTCAACTGGAAGCGATGTCAATATAGTCTCATATTTTTGGGATTTCGGTGGAGCACAAGTAGTGAATGGCGGTGCCTTTAATCTAGGACCAAATGTACTTTTATGGACAACATCAGGTACTAAAACCGTAACACTCAAAACTTCAAATACAAGCGGATGTCTATCTGAAGAGTCCATCAAAACGATAGAAGTCATAGAACCTCTGGAACCAACGACTATCATCTGTCAACCGACTATTAACGATATCTTATTTATATGGGAAGAACAGGCAGATGTGAGTTATGAGGTAGAGATATTCACAGGTCAAACAGGGCAATTCGAAGGAAATTCTTCATTTAGAGTTTCTGGACTAAGTGGAGGAAATATAGTAACTCTCGAATTGCTCCAAACTCAAGTGGGAGGAGTATGCACTGACCCAGCATCAACAATGATAACTTGCGAAGCGCAAGATTGTCCAATAATAACTATCGCCCTTTCATCAGCACAGACAACATTTTGTGAAAATGACCCAGGAGAATCTACGATTAATGTAATAGTAACCAGTCAGGTAAACGGCATCGGAACATTCTCTGGTTCTGGAATAGTTGACCCTGACGGTATATTTGATCCGAAAGAGGCCGAAGTAGGAATAAATACAATCACCTATAGTTATACTGATGTAAACGGATGCTCAGATACAGAAACGATTGACCTTACCGTACTAGAAACTCCTACGGCAGCTATCTCAGCTGATGATTTAGTGCTGTGCAGTGGTGAGTCTTTGACCCTTAATTATACAGGAACTCAAGGTGTTGATTCTTATAATTGGCAAAATTCTGAAATATCTATTGAAAGTGTGCCAAACCCGACCATCACATTTCAATTCGTTGGTATCAAAACTGTCTCTTTGATAGTTATAAAAGATGGTTGTATATCTGAAGAAGTATCTATTGACATTGAGGTAGTAAATTCTCCAGAGGCTACTTTTACTTTAAGTTCGGACACTATTTGTTTATCAGATGAAGTCCAACTCCTATATACTGGCTCAGGAGATGTAGACAATTATGCTTGGAATGCAGGAGTGGGCAGTGTAGATAATGCACCAAATCCATTTGTTTCGTTTATTGTTTCTGGAGAAAAAGTAATTGAACTTATTGTTTCAAAAGGAGACTGTGTGTCTGACGTATTTACACAAACTTTGATAGTTGAACCACCGTTAGGTCCTATTATTATTTCATGCAATTCAGGAAGTGGTACGGTAGAATTTAATTGGAATGATGTGCCGGGTGCTTCTTCTTACCTAATTATTGTAAATGGAGATACCCCCTTTACTACAACCAACACCACGCTAATTGTAAATAATTTAGGAAGTGATGAAGAGGTTCAATTTACAGTAGAGGCCATTTCTGATGGTAGTTGCTCTAATGTTGTAGCTACGGTATCGTGTACATCTCTGGTTTCTTCCATATCAGAAAATGAACCCTTACCAATAATTCTCTATCCTAACCCAAGTAACAATATTCTGTTTTTAGATAATGTCAATAAAACAGATCAATACTCAATTTTCGATATAAATGGACGCCAGATAATAAATGGAGTGTATAGTGAGAAAATTAATATTCAAAATTTAATTTCTGGTCTATATTTCATTAAGTTGACGAATGATAAAGGCCAAGGTGTGCAAATTCTGAAATTTATAAAGGAATAAAAATTAAACCTGTTGACCAATCGTTGAGCCGTAGGATCGGCGAGTGGTCAACATTCGAAGCGAGTGGTCAACATTCGAAGAACCAGAATCAGTTAATGCCATATACCCAAGGTTCGATTGACTTCTCAAACTTGTGTTGAAGCACTTGTGCGTTAGCCAAACACGCTCAGCCATGGATAGTGTTCAATGGGGGTAATTCCATTATGCTGAAATTAGAAAGCAAATTCAAATGAAGGCAATGAGTGATGCCTAGTGTGCATTCATCGAGGACGTTCATTAAGTTTTGCTTTGAAACATCAGCAACTCGCCAATCCAGCTGGTTAACGATTGACTGAGGCGCCCCAGTAAGAAATCGATCAAAATGTCATCGCCTGTGGTCGCCGTGGTAAATGATTAAAACTACTGAAGATTAATCTAACCAGTTGTAAACACCTTGATTCTATTTGACTTCAAGTATTTTTGATAAAGATTTTGCTCTATATTATCCAAGATTTGTTTCTTACGTTGGTGAATTATCAATTTTCTGATACTCTCCTTTACATAGGATAACGGTGCAATTTCATTCTGATCTATTACACTCGTAATCTTAACAAAGTGTTCATAATCCTTATGATTTTTCTGCAGATTTCCTTTTTTCTTAAAGTTAGAGGATTTAAATGAATCATGAGGAAGAAAACTCATAAACTCATCCGCTGTGTACCATTTGTTATCATCATCCATTCGGCTTACAGCATACTCTGCAAGATAAGAGCTTATAGCAAGAGAATCATTCTTTTTCCAATTCCGATAGAACTTTTCCATTCTCGGAGCCTTTTGAGGTACTGAAGCTATTCTTCCCTTACAAATTCTATTTTGAAGACGATATTGCTCCTTATTTGCTTCATAGTACTCCTTCTCTTGTTCACTAGTGACGATGGTATCAAGTTCTTTCTCTATGAGTACCTGCCTATAATTATGAAGCAAAAGAGATGATTTGTAATCTTCCACTAACTCATTTATGTCTATATTCTCTGGAAAGTTAATCTCGGCTTCTGTAAGCACTACATTCCGTTTGATCCAAGATTCTACATACGAATTTAATTGACTGAGACTATCAGATTGATTCTTTGCAGATAACAACTCCTTTACCTCGGATAGATACATCTCCCTATCTTCAACCGAAGCTAATAATATATCATCTTGGGCTACCGACCTTTTTTCTTTAAATAGATTATCGAAACCTTCACATCCCACCAGAAAAAACCCTAGCATTGCTATAACAAATATGGAATATCGAGAAGTCAAATTATTTTTTTAGTGCTTTATAAACTGCGTCATTTAGCTTCACTGGATACTGTTTCTTTAGATCAATAATCCACCGTTTCTCTAATTGGTCTTGATAATCAGCTACTACATAACCTCTAGCCTCTTTGAGCGACTTTCTACGAGTAGGACTTATTTTCACTACCTTTTTGAAAAGTGTCTTTTTACTATTTTTATCATATACCGGTTGAGAAATTGATTTACGCTTAAAGTCTAGCCCTACTAGCTCTTTGCTTCCTGGTTCTACAGTCACCTCACTGTACTCTAGCATTTCTACACCGTCTTTATTAAATCTTTTTAGCGTCTTCTCACTGTTATGCTTCTTTGCACACTTCATGATTTTTTTCACCTTTTTTTCATCATTTGTATTGACGATGTATTTACCTATCGTTGCTTGCTCTTCGAATATATATTTACTTTTATTCTGCTCATAGAAATTGTATAAGCCTACTGTGTCTGTATTCGCTTTATCCCAAACATTTATTTTAGTCGCCTCAAATAACAATATCCCTTCTTGGTACTCCCGCATAAGTGATTTGAATTCTGGATATTTATTTTCAAGGTTTGCTTGCTCATAGGCATATGCTTTTTCCTTTACGAATTCATTATATATTTCTTCTACGGCCTCGGGTAGAGGCTTCGACTGATCGAATTGACTTCTGAGCCTAGTTTGTTTTTTAGCGTATTTTGCAAAATCCTCTACACTTTCATCTTGGTTCGGTCCAAAAGCAAAAAGGAGGTCGTCTCCCAATGATTTTGAAGGTTGCCATTTGTATGAATAGAAAGATTCATCGAGCGTTTTTGTGAATTTTGCTAGCGCATTTCTTTTCTCTCGAAATTGGCTTGTTGATTTTATCTTCGCAATCATCTCTTTCTGAGCACTTTCATATCTATCGTATTTCACAATTTTATCTTTGAACTGAAGTTTTACTTGTGCAAGCGTCAGTGGTTTAGAATTACCAATTTTTTTAATAATGTGGTAACCCACTGATGTCAAAATTGGAGCAGAAAAATCACCATTGTTTTTAAGAGCAAAAGAGGCATTCTCAAATTGAGGATCATAAACAGCAATTCCAAACGCTGGCAATACCCCTCCTTTTGTTTTAGTATTTTGATCGTCAGAATGAATACTAGCCATCCTTTCAAAACTAGCTCCTGCTTGAAGAGCTACATATAAACTGTCCATAGTCTTTTTGGCAGCATTTATATTCCCCTTTTTTACTTTGTCAACTTTCTTAAAAATATGAGCTACCTCAATCATGCCTCTTGCCTCTCTTTTTTCTAGCACTTTTACTATATGAAAACCAAGCTTTGTCTGGATTGGATCTGACACTTCGTTTACTTCAAGATCATACATTACATTTTCCAACTCGTAAAACCCATTTGGCAAACTAGCTGTAATAAACCCAAGGTCTCCACCTTTGTCCTTCGTGTTTTTATCATCAGAATAAGCCTTCGCTAGCTCTTCGAATGTCTTGCCTTCTGTAAGTTGCTGCTTTAGGTTCAAAAGCTTTTTTCTTGCTTGTTCTTGGAGTTCATTAGCCCCTTTTGCGTTTACCTTCACTAAGATATGACTAACCCTAACATCCTGTTTTTTACGATCTACTATCTCTTCAATTAATTTATCTACTACTTCTCTGTCAGTCAAAAAAGAGTTGGCTAATTGAGTTCTATACCCATCTAATTCTTTTTGTAGGACTACGATCGTATCTAATTTCATGTCGCGTGCCTTGGCTACTTTCAACTTAAACTTAGTATAAAGGTCTAAATATTCTCCAAGGCTAGCTTCACTGTAATCCGCAGTTTTGCCATTGTTCTTCTCGTATATATATCTGAATTCTCCTACAGTGACTTTGTCACCACCGACAGTCATAAGTACATCACTATCTGATTGCGCTTGGACATTAATAATAAAGACTATCGCTAATAAGGTCAATATGAGTTGTTTCAACATTTATTGGTTATATTTTTTTGAAATTAAAGTGCAAAAATAGCAAATTGTTTTGTTGTTGGTTGATATCCTGCACCTCAAACGTTGCAGAACGGTATTTTATATGTCATTAACAGCAAATGTCGATTAAAATTCATATCGAGGATCTTCTTAGACATATTTGATAATACTCCATAAATCAGACCAATAATGTAAATGCAATTAAGAGCACAAGATATATATGAATTCACCAATCAGAACCATCGAATTCATTATCTGTTTTTAACCTTAATCGTATGGTAGCCCTTTCAAAACCTCCACCTGAATTTTTGATTGTGATTTTCTTAATAGGGTTACCTAATAGAGTCACGCATATGGCTGTAAAGTGTGCTATAAAAGTTAAGTCTACAAATATTGTTCATCAGACCTAGCCCATTACTGTCACCTTTCCTTCTGGTGATATAGTGCTGAGCGTTTATTATCATATTCGCTTTGCTGTCTTCGACATTAATTCCATTGTGCTGAGCGATTATTAGCATATTCGCTATTCTTACATTGTCTTCGAGCAAAAACAGTTGTGCTGAGCGATTATTACCATATTCGCTATTCTAAAAAAAGAACGATGCTACGATAGTCGTCTGTCCAAAATGTCAATTTCTGAAAATAGGATTGATAATCAGTGCTTTGAAATCTAAGTGGTTACCCCAATTTCTTAATTTGTTGTACACCCTTGTTTATTATTTCACTAAGCTGAACCATCGGATACTTATTTTGTTTCTAATCAAATCTTTCAGAATACGCTTCTTGCTAGGAGTCTTCTGAAAAAATATAGTGATGAGCGAATCTTTCAGAATACGCTTCTTTGATACAGGTCTTCTGAAAAAATATGC
>CAXBGT010000017.1:0-45177 GCA_963975265.1 uncultured Saprospirales bacterium | reverse complement strand
CTAAATGTATCTGCAATGAGTTATGGTTCGCTTAGTGCGAATGCAATCATGGCACTAAATGGAGGTGCAGCTATAGGGGGATTTGCACACAATACGGGTGAAGGTGGTATCTCTCCTCATCATATAAAGTTAGGCGGTGATTTGATCTACCAAATTGGGACAGGGTATTTTGGATGTAGATCAGATGAAGGAGGATTCTCAGCCGAAAACTTCAACAACACCATTGCTAAAGCCAATGTAAAAATGATTGAAATAAAACTCAGTCAAGGAGCAAAACCTGGTCATGGAGGAATTCTTCCAGCAAAAAAAGTTACTGCTGAAATTGCTAAAATAAGAAATGTAAAAATGGGAGAAGATGTCTTATCTCCTCCATTTCACAAAAAATTTAGCACTCCGATTGGTTTGTTAGAATTTGTAAAGGAACTTAGGGATTTATCAGGTGGACTACCGATTGGATTTAAACTTTGTGTAGGTAATAGATTCGAATTCATTGCGATTTGTAAAGCAATGATTCAGACTGGTATCAAACCTGACTTCATATCAGTAGATGGTGGTGAAGGTGGAACTGGTGCTGCACCCCTAGAATTTTCTAATAGTGTAGGAATGCCATATCGAGAAGGATTAGCGATTGTCTATGACACGCTTGATGGATTTAATCTCAAAAAGGAAATTAAAATTATTGCTTCGGGTAAGATAATCACAGGTTTTCATATGATGAGAGCGATAGCGATTGGTGCTGATGTTTGCTATTCAGCTAGAGCTATGATGATGTCACTAGGTTGTATCCAAGCGCTAGAATGCAATACGAACACCTGCCCGGTTGGAGTAGCCACACAAGACAAAGCCCTCATGAAAGGATTAGTTGTAGCAGACAAAAAGACTAGAGTCGCCAACTACCACCAACAGACAGTAAAAGCATTTGTAGAATTGATGGGAGCGGCTGGAATAACTGACCCTGCAGTAATCAGCAGATATCACATCAACCGTAGGATCATTATGAATAGATACGAGACCTATGAAGACGTGTATCCATATCTAGCGGAAGGCTGCTTGCTCAATAATGATACAGTGCCAGAGCCTTGGCACAGAGATATGGGTATGGCGACTGCAGAGAGTTTTCAAGCGAGATTTAAATCAGTGTTTGTGAATGATGACTAGAAGCTTGATTTTCTTTTGATTATGGTTTATTGATGTGGTCAATTATTATTGCAGTCAAGAAATCTCACATTTTCAATATACTAAAATAAACAGGCTAATTTACCAGAAGATCTGAATTTTCTATGCAAAAGTGATGAGCACTTGCTTAAGCTACCAAGGTTGTAAGATTAGCATGGAATTTATTTAGTTTAACATCTAGTTCTTAATTATTTTATGTGAAAATGATTTGAGACCACTAGAGAAATTAATAAAATAGATTCCTTTCTCTAAAGAGCTTATATCAATCTTATCTACTACATATTCCTCTACCACTATTTTACCTAATACATCAAAAATAACAGCTTTTAACTTTTTACCGTCACAAGCAAGATTTAGAATGCTCGATGTAGAAACCGGATAAACATTAACTACCAAACCCTTCTCCTCAGAAATCCCTACAGTACAATTACTATCATAACCATAATCAATTATAATCCACCTATGATCATTCTTTAGACTTTCTCTTTCAGTCCAACTCTCGCAAAAAAAAGACATCTGCAGCTCCTAACATTAATATTAGGTCTCACATCTTGCTGTGACCATTCGGCTAAAATAGCATCATAATCCTCAAAAGACAAGCCCGAAAACTTAAACATACTAACCATCTGTAAAACATTTCTAATATCCCAATTACCCAGATCCGCATTGAAAGCTTGTGCACTTTCAAACATTCTCGCCATACTAGTTACATTGCTAACATCCCATGCACTTATATAAGCATTGAATTCAGGTAAACTTTGAAACGCTCCACCTATGTTAGTTACATTGCTAACATCTCAATCAGGCATAGCTCCATACTCACTCTCATGACATAGCCCATCTGCAGGATTTGTTGATAAACAAGTACTAATTGCTTCATCAAATTTTTCATTTGTAATTACAGTTTGAGAAAAGTATTAGTGGAAACCAAAATTGTTAAAAATAGAAATAATGTTTTCATGGGTTGTAATTTATTTGCGCGTGATAATTACCGAATGGTCAAAGCAATTTTAATAATGCCAAATTAATATCTTCAAGAAACTGAAATATAGATCTAATATTATAACAATTACAAATTATTGAGAGTTTGCAGTTCTAAATTGTCGCGTCCTACAAACTGTGTCAAATGATTAGTACAAAAAAAAATAGTAAAAATTCTCTAGATCAAAAAAAGGCAAAAAAAAGAACACCAACTAATGGGGAATCAATTGGCGTTCTGTAGTCGATTAACAAAATGAGTTTACCTGAGAATTTAACTATTCAAAAAATGGGGCTGAATAGCTATCTAATTGCCCAGATATATATAAGATACCTTTGGAGTTAAAAACGTTGCCTGATGTATGTCAATAAAATGAATATAATTTAGCAGAAATAGCACACGCCCACCTACAACACTATATATCAGGAGATTAAAAACTTAACTTAAAGTAAAATAAATCTATTTCTTTTCAAAAAGTAAGATCAATTTTATGCCATTATTCAAGAATGATGGCCACTTCCATTTTTTCAAATTTCCTGTACGGAAGCAGCACATGAACATCTAGCTTGTGTCTCGAAATACAAATTAAAACAAATATTAAAAATCATATAACTGCTCAGATGGGTAGGTGTTGGAAGTGTAATGCGAATTTCGTCCTTATTTTTTTATCAAAGATACCGCCAAGGTAAAGTTCGCGATTAACTCCTTGCCCTATGTAGCAGCAAGGGTTACGCGGATTGAAGCTCTAGAGGCTCAGAGTAAAATAATCACAGTCGACCTGAGAAGCCACAGAACTATTTCATTTTACTTCTCTTAACTAAGTACGACTGTAGAATTGGATTGAAACCAGCATTTATATCTGCCTCTACATAATCTACTTTATACTGCAGACACTTCATTTTAAGATCATCCTTGTAAGCTTTGACTTTTGCAACATAGTGCTCTTTCACATGATTGGCCTGTAATTTCACTTCTTGTCCAGATTCCATATCTACAAATAGGTAAGGACGGTTTTCATACTCGAAATCAATTTCATGCTTTTTATCTATAACATGGAATAATACAACTTCATGTTTAGCATGGCGTAGATGCTGAAGTGCGGAAAACAACTGTTCACTGTGTTCAATATCATCAAACATATCACTGAAAATAACAACCAACGATCTTTTATGGATACTATCCGCAATTTGATGTAGAGCTTCGGTAGCTGAAGTTTGTTTTTGTTGTGTTTTATCGTGGATCAAATTTTCCAGATATGTGAGTAGCAAGCGATAATGAGTAGTAGAAGACTTACAACGTGTATGTACATTCAATTTATCATCAAACATGGATAAGCCAAATGCATCTCTTTGTCTTTTAAGAAGATTCATCAAGGAAGCAGCTGCCATTGCCGAAAATTCTAATTTATTTGGCACTTTCCCACTGTTCTCTGGAAAATACATACTACTTGATGTATCTATGACCATCTGACATCTAAGGTTTGTCTCTTCCTCATATTTCTTAACGAACATTTTGTCAGATCTGGCATACACTTTCCAGTCGATATCTTTTGTAGACTCCCCTGGGTTGTATAGTCTATGTTCCGCAAATTCGACAGAGAAACCATGAAACGGACTCTTATGTAATCCGATGATAAAACCCTCCACTACTTGTTTTGCAAGCAATTCTAAATTATCAACCTTCCTTAAATCTTTATCATCGAAATAACTCATCTTTTATTTTTTAATTCCATATTTCATTAGCTAATACACTCACACTTTCAATTTCTATTTAGAGGTTCCGATCTCGCTAGAATCTCCTATAAGTATAATCGCATTCTAATGTTGACGTTAATGAATTAAGGTATATTATGGAAAACCTATAACTAAAATTCACTATAACTCCTTTGTGCCCACTAATTAGACAAACGTAACAACTTTAAATCGAAAGACTAAATATCTGTGTTAAAAGATCCGTTCTCAAAACAACAGCCCTCGTCCAATGATGAACGAAGGCTGGATTGTTTATCTTACTAATATTCTTTCGAAAATTATAAATGTGCATCTAATTTTGCTTTTAATGCAGCTTTCGTAGTTGACCCTACGTGCTTATCTACAACTTCTCCGTCTTTGATAAAGAGAATAGTAGGAATCGACCGTACTCCATATTTCATAGATATTTCTGGATTAGCGTCTACATCTACTTTACCTATCTTCGCTTTACCTTCGTATTCTGTTGCTAGATCATCAATGATTGGTCCTACTAATCTACAAGGACCACACCATTCTGCCCAAAAGTCTACTACTGATACGCCGCCTTCTAATGCTGTTTCTTGGAAGTTGCTATCTGTGAATTCAAATGCCATTATTATAATTTTTAGTTGTTTTTAAATATAAAAGATTCACTTTTACCCTTTATTACGTAGTTATCAACGCAAGTCACAAATATAAGTTTGATTCTTGATATATAATTGTCTTTAAGCGGAACAATTTAACTATACATTATAGATTAGTGATAAATATTCACTTTTCGTATAGAAGACTATCTTCTTTTTTAGTATCTAGATTGACATTTCCATTGCAAACTAGCTGGATTAATTTACTACTTTTGCATCCTTATATAGATACGACGAAATACAAATATGAAGTTGATAAATAAATTAGTCTTAGCTTTAACTGCGATTCTTATTTTCACTACTATTTCTGTAGGGCAGAATGCTTTGGTAAGGGGAAATGTTTATGACAAAGACTCAGGTGAGCCTGTTCCTTTTGCAAATGTTTTCCTAGAAAACACAACAAAAGGTACTACAACTGATATCGATGGTTTTTACACATTGACAGATATAGAACCAGGAGATTATTTTTTAGTTTCTACTTTTATTGGATATGATACAGCAAGAGTTGAAATCAAATTGACAAGAAACGATATTGAATATACTAGTCTATATCTTTCTGAATCTTCAGTAAATATTGGTACTGTCAATATTTCTGCTTCTAGACAAACGGATAGAACAGAAGTTAAAATCTCTAAAGTAAGTGTGAGTCAAAGGCAAATAAAGGCATTGCCATCTGTAGGTGGGGAAGCAGATATCGCACAATACTTACAAGTTATACCCGGTGTAATAAGTACTGGTGATCAAGGAGGACAGCTATATATTAGAGGAGGCTCTCCTGTTCAAAATAAAATCTTGTTGGACGGACTTACCATCTATAATCCATTTCATAGTATTGGTTTCTTTTCAGTATTTGAAACAGAGGCAATAAAAAATGTTGATGTACTTACCGGTGGATTCAATGCTGAATATGGGGGAAGAATTTCTGCAATAGTTGATATTTCAACAAGAGATGGTAATAAAGTAAGACATGGTGGTTTTGTGTCGGCTTCTCCATTTGCTGCAAAAGCAATGATAGAAGGACCACTTTCAAAATTTGAAGAGGGAAAAGGTAGCTCCTCGTTTTTATTCACAGCAAAGAAATCACTCATAGACCAAACGAGCAAGTCGTTATATAAATATGCTGCACAAGATGAAGAAATAGGTCTACCATTTTCATTTCAAGATTTCTATGGAAAACTTTCATTTAAATCAGCAAATGGTAGTAATATGAATCTATTTGGATTCAAGTTCGAGGATCAATTCAATGATCCTACTCTGGCAAATATCAAGTGGAACAACGGTGGATTTGGTGCGAACTTTAATTTAATACCAGCAACTAGTAATATCATCATGTCAGGTGCTATTGGTTACTCTAATTATGTTCTCGGATTCGAACAGACAGGAGATGATGAAAGATCCAGTGCAATCAAAGAATTTGGTGCTAATATTGATTTTAAGTTTTTCGGAAACAACAGTGAATTTGCATATGGAATAGATCTTAGAAGTATCAGGACAGATTTCCAATTCACAAATCCATTCAAACAAATAATAAATCAAGCTCAATCTACAACAGAAATCTCTGGTTACTTGCGATATAGACAGGTCATCGGAAATCTTGTCATTGAGCCTTCACTACGATTGATGTATTATGCATCTCAAAAATCATTTTCTCCGGAACCGAGGTTAGGAATGAAGTACAATGTTAATGACAAATTGCGATTCAAATTTGCAGGTGGATTCTATAGTCAAAACCTGATCAGCACATCAAACGAAAGAGATGTTGTAAATCTTTTCAACGGATTCTTATCTGGCCCAACTGAACAAGTAAGAGGACTAAACGGAGAGAATTTAGATAATAAATTACAGACTTCACGACATTTGATTCTTGGAACAGAATATGACCTTACGGATAGAATCCAACTTAATGTAGAAGGTTATTATAAAGATTTCCCAAGATTAATTACAGTGAATAGAAATAAACTAAGTGCCGGTGAAGCTGATTATATCGAAGAAGAAGGAGAAGCATACGGGATTGATTTCACAGCTAAGTATGAGTCTCCAAGAGTTTATGTTTGGGCAACTTACTCGCATGGATATGTTAATCGATTTGATGGTGAACAAATTTACCCGACAGTATTTGACAGAAGACATAATATCAACTTCTTAACAACTTACAATATTGATAAAGAAGCTACTTGGCAAGCAAGTGTAAGGTGGAACTTTGGTAGTGGATTCCCATTCACTAAAACCCAAGGATTCTATAATTATCAAGCATTCTTTGAAGGACCAGCAACCCCTTATCAGACAAATAATCCAGAGGAGGTAGGCATACTATATTCAGAAGATAGAAATGATGGTAGGTTACCATATTACCACAGGTTAGACATCTCCTTAGTTAAGAAGCTTCAATTTACCAAATACTTTGGGATGGAAATCACTGCAAGTTTGACAAACGCTTACAATAGAGATAATATCTTCTATTTTGATAGAGTAGAATATGATCGTGTAGATCAACTACCAACAATTCCTAGTTTGGCTGCGAAGGTTACTTTTTAAGAGATTTTTGAAAGGAGATTATACAGATTGTTGATTGGTATAAATTGTTGATTGGTATAATTTGGTAATTGTAGAGATTAGCTAAGCAAAAATAGGAATAGTTCTTTATGACTTTAAAAGCAAAGCGGAACCCTTTTCGATGCAATACAAATTTGAATCAATGTTGGGGCTTGTCCATTTTTTATGTGCTCAGCTAAAGAGATAAATATCTATATTGATAAATTGGAGCAAGTCGATTGTTACATTTCTTGAATTGATTATCACCTTGTCAAAACGGTACTACATCCTCGTAATAGCCCACAGCATATCCACCCCATACACCGAGAGCACCATCCACATTAGAAGTCACTCGATTAAATGAACCAAATGGCCCAGTGTTATTTCTGCTAAACTCTAACGTATTCCAAAAATCAAAGTGAGCTTCATCAATGTTCATCCACTTTATCCTAATACTGTCTCCACGATTGTACAATCCAAATGAATTAGGGTCGAACTCTCCATCTCGTCTTTCTGCCTTATTGAGTGGAAATTCAAAATTCTGACCGTTGAAGAAGGCATCGTCCGTTACAGACGAAAACGGAATCACAAATCCTGTATTATTTTCTTCCGTGAAAAACCTGTAATAGTTATCTTCATTTTCATTATCTGCAATAGTCACCCATAATCTAGCTAAGGTATCGCTAGGTGTTCCCGGAGGATCATCCCATCTTAATTTTGTAAGAGGAATAAATGTTGGGATAGAAGTTGTTGCAGTTATAATAGCATCCTCCGTTTCTATTATAAGGTCATATTTGCCACCTATTCTTCTATCTAATTGATCCAATATATCAACATAAGCGCAAATATTGAGTGACGTACTATCAGGATCAAAACCTAGGACCTGAGCCGCTAATTCCTTAATTACAGGAGGCAGATCAGCGAGGCACAATTCAGTGAATTCTACTGATTTAATACCATCATTTACTGATACTTTTGCCTCATTCACAAACAGGTCATCGAACGTACTGAGGTCTATAGTTGATAGAAAAGGAATACTCTTTGTGATGAGAACATACGCTGGAGTGCTACCCTCTCCTGCCTCAATAAATCCTTCTACCACTAATTCTTGTTTGGTTTCTTCAGGGCTTGGCACATAGTCCTCTATACAGCCTCCTAATGAGAATATTGCCAAAATAGAAATCGTATTTATCATATTTTTTACTTGCATGGCCATTCTACTTTTGATTCCACTTAAAATTATATGTGATTGACGGAATCAGAGGAAATATTGTAATCTTTTCTCCTTTAATTGTGCTAGTTCCAGATTCAAAATCAGTTTCGGTGGTATAGTTGATAAAAAATGGATTCTTTCGATTGTATCCATTATAAACAGAAAAAGTCCATGAACCTTTGAATGACTTCTTACTTTCTGGCTTCCGCGTATATGTGAATGAAAGATCAAACCTATGATAAGCGTCTAATCTTGCACTATTCCTCGGGCCATAAAATGTATTGAGTTGTTGTTCGATAATGTAAAATCCATTAATAGGTGTAAAGTATTTACCTGATCCATATATAAATGTTGCCCCCATATCCCATTTCTTATTTAGAGTATAACTTGCTACAATCGATAAATCATGGGTTTTGTCATAAACTGCAGGAAACCATCTACCATTTTCAATATCTGGAAAGGATCGTTCCGTTCTTGACAATGTATATCCGATCCATCCATTTAATCGTCCCGTAGATTTCTTAAGGAAAAACTCAGCTCCAAATGCCCTTCCCTCACCAAATACAAATTCATCCTCAACTTCAGTAGCTAAATCATTCACATAGTTATCAGCATAATCAATTTGATTCTTAAGATCCTTGTAATACAACTCAATTGAAGTTTCATACATATCTTTTTTCCAGTTCTTGAAAGCACCAATCGCGTATTGGATTCCTTGTTGAGGCTCTACAATTTCAGTGCTAGGCACCCAAATATCTGTCGGTAATGTACTAGAACTATTACTTACTAAGTGTAAATATTGGTTTGTAAATGTGATTCCTCCTTTCAGTGAAAAATCATCGCTAACTGCATATTTAAAACTTGCCCTAGGTTCAAATCCCGTGTATGTGATAGCAGGTTCAAAAGTACCATATTCATTACCATCTAGTTTACTCGTATAAGGTCCTAATTGTGCAAAAACAGAAAACCGGATTCCCGTATTTAAGCTAAATCGGTCATTCAATTTGATATCATCAAGAAAGTAAATTCCATATTCATTGGCATATTTGGGTAGAAATTCTGTATTAAATTCGACTTCTCCATTGGAAGCATTGGCAGTATTAGGTGTCAGTTTGTGATATGTATAATTAAGCCCATACTTTAAAGTATGAGTTGGGTTTGGATAATATTCGAAATCAAGTTTTAAATTGTAATCTCTTACCCCAGAGAAAACTCTGAAATTAAAATCTTCTTGCCCACCATCAAATTCAAACTGGTAGTCATTGTAAACAGCAGAAAGGTTAAAAAATAGTTTGTCATTGAACAAGTGATTCCATCTTAAAGTGCCTGTTTTATTCCCATAAGGAAGATCAAAAAACAAATCCCTGGTTGGTTGTCTAAACTTAAACACATCTCTTCCAAAATAACCGCTAAAATAAAGTCTATCCTTATTTGAAAATCTATAGTTCCACTTCGTATTCAAATCATAGAAATAATAATTTGTTCCTTCGAAATCAGTACCCTTTAAAGCGGGTTGGGCTAAGTCAAGAATATATGTCCTTCTACCAGAAACAATGAAAGAACTTTTATTTTTCACAATTGGACCTTGCACGGTCAATCTAGATGAAATAAGCCCAATTCCTCCCTCTACAACATACTTTTTATCATTACCTTCTTTCATTTGAATATCAAGCACAGATGACAGCCTTCCACCATAATTAGCTGGCATTCCTCCTTTTATTAGGGTAGTATTCTTGATTGCATCTGAATTAAAAACGGAAAAGAATCCTAGTAAATGTCCAGAATTATAAACGACCGCTTCATCCAAAAGCACTAGATTTTGATCTGGGCCTCCTCCTCTAACATAAAAACCTGCATTCCCTTCACCTGACGAAAGCACCCCAGGAAGAAGTTGAATAGTCTTCAATATATCTACCTCACCAAATAGAGCTGGCAGTTTTTTTATGTTTTCAATTGGAAGCTCTATCGTTCCCATCTGAGTACTTTCTACATTCGCTCGTTTGGCTTCCTTTTCGGCTGAGATGACGACCTCATCTATCATAATGCCTTCATTAAGATCTACATTTAACTCGGTCGACTTTGACAGATCTACTTCAAAGTACTGATCCTTATAACCAAGATAACTAAAAACCATTCTGTATTTACCAGCAGGTATGGTCAATGAATAAAATCCATACGTGTTTGTCGTTGTACCCTGAGATGGATTATCTGCGTCTAGTATAGTTGAAGCTATTAGTGTTTCTCCTGTACCACCATCTTTGACATAACCGCTTAAGGTAAATAGGTCTTGAGCGTTTGACAATAGAGGCAAAATCAATAATATGAAGGAGCTTATATATTTCATGTAAAGATTTATTCTTCGTGAATCCGCATAAATAACTGCAAAAATGATGAATTGTTTTTTTCAATAGAATACTTTCTGATGAAATGAAGATAAAGCCAGGTGAAAGGCATATAACTTGCACCAAAATACTTGAGTAGTACAAACACACAAATCTGTTCAATCTTTATATATTTGCAGCCGATTAACTAAAGCACTGAACTAAATTGGTATTTAACATTAAGCCTTACGAGCGAAAAATATTTGAACTCATTAAAGAATCTGCAGAGGAACTTGGCTTCCCAACATATGTAGTTGGAGGATATGTCAGAGACAGATTACTTGCGAGAGAATCAAAGGATATGGACATCGTATGCATAGGGAGCGGCATCGAATTAGCCCAGCAGTTGTCTTCTAAATTAAGGCCAATACCTAGACTGACTGTTTTTAAGAGATTTGGAACAGCAATGATTAAGCACAAAGATCTTGAAATAGAATTTGTAGGTGCTAGGAAAGAATCATACAGCCAAAATTCTCGTAAACCAGCTGTCGAAAATGGAAACCTTGAAGATGACCAAAACAGAAGAGATTTTACCATTAATGCATTAGCGGTTAGTCTCAATGAAGAAAACTTCGGAGAAGTAATTGATCCTTTTAACGGATTGCATCACCTCGAATTAAAGATGATCAAAACGCCACTTGATCCTGGAAAAACATTCTCAGATGATCCCCTCAGAATGATGAGAGGCATTCGATTTGCAACTCAACTTGGATTTGAGATTGAATCTGTGACCCTAGAAGCAATATCAAAATATAAAAACAGAATCAACATCATTTCAAAAGAGCGAATCATCACAGAAATGACAAAAATATTAGGATCAGATAAACCCTCCATCGGATTTGATCATTTGTTTAAAACTGGATTATTAAAAATAGTTTTCCCTGAAATGGCTGCATTATATGGGGTTGACATTAAAGATGGGAAAGCACATAAGGATAATTTCTACCATACATTGGAGGTCGTAGATAACATCTGCAGACATACAGACAATATTTGGTTAAGATGGGCAGCCGTTTTCCATGATATCGCTAAACCACCCACAAAACGATTCAATAAAACCACAGGATGGACATTCCATGGTCATGAAGCATTGGGAGCTATTATGGTTCCTAAAATTTTCAAACGATTAAAATTGCCCCTCGATGCCAAGATGAAGTACGTTCAAAAACTAGTTAGGCTTCACCTTAGACCTATTAGCTTAACCAAAGAAAACATTACCGATAGTGCTATACGTAGGCTGCTTTTTGAGGCAGGAGAAGATATAGAAGACCTGATGACACTTTGTAGAGCTGATATTACCTCTAAAAACAAAAATAAGGTTAAAAGATATCTTGAAAATTACAATATCGTTCAAGAAAACATCCTCAAGATAGAAGAAAAAGATAGGCTTCGAAATTGGGAGCCTCCTGTAACTGGTGAACATATCATGGAAACTTTCGGAATAGGGCCTTGTAGAGAAGTTGGTACAATAAAGGCTGCAATCCGAGAAGCCATTCTTGATGGTGTTATTGCTAACGATTTCGAAGAAGCTCATGCATACATGATAAAGACTGCCGAAGGGATCAAATTAACTCCAAAGTCAATTTAAATAAACCAAAATCAAAACGAATGAAATTGTTCATTTCTTTAATTACTATACTTACACTTTTATTTTTTTCCTGTAAACCTAGTACTGAATATCAAAAATCTACGGATGGTTCAATTACGTGGATTGCTATAGACCAAGCTGCAGAATTGAAAAATGACGAAGAGAAAATGTATTTCGTAGACATCTATACCGAATGGTGTGGTTGGTGTAAGGTGATGGATAAGAAGACATTTACTGATCCCGAAGTGATAAAGCTGATGAGTGAGAAATTCCATATGGTAAAATTCGACGCCGAGCAAACTAATCTAGTTATCTGGGAGGGCCAGGAATACATCTATAAAGCTGGGGGTAGAAAAGGAATTCATGGTCTAGCTCCATTGTTACTTAACAACAGATTGAGTTATCCTTCATTTGCAATTTTAGATAAAGATAGAAAACCAATAAAAACAGTCGTAGGTTATAAAAAACCAGATCAACTTATTTCTGAAATCACTTCCATCAAGAACTAAGAACAATGTAACAAAACTAACAACAGTGTGACAAATTGTATCGAGGAATACATCATTATCACAATAATGTCAGAATCGTCTATAATAAAGTAATTTTTGGTTTATCTTGAGGCAAATTAAAGATCAAATTATGCAAATATTAAAGATAAAAAACCTAAGCTTTCTTTTAATCATATGTGCTTCAGTCTTAGTAGCATTGTCATGCGAAAAAGATGAAGTTCCACCAGTAGATCCTGCGGTATGTGAAACAGAAAACTTGACCTACGATAATTTTGCAAAAAATCTAATTAATGGATCTTGTGCAACTTCAGGATGCCATGATGTAAATGCCAATGCCAACGCGGTACCTTACTCATTCCATAATTATGAAGTTTTGAAAGCCGCTGTTGATGATGGAAGAATTCTAGGTGCAATTAATAGAGAAATGGGATTTAATCCGATGCCAAAAGGTGAAGCAAAATTAAGCGATTGCAATATCAGTAAAATGGAAGCATGGATAGCTGATGGAGCACCTAATTGATAAAAGAGGAATCAAATCAAAAAAAAGGAAGAGTTTCAATATTGAAACTCTTCCTTTTTTTTTTGCGCAAAGTTATATTCAATATAACCTCTCAACAATTTACCTAAGGGTTTTGAAGTAGATTATCTTTCATAAAATTGTTTCTCTTTTAGATACACTCCGTTCTTCTCATCTGTGGCAAACAAAGTTTTAAATGATTTCCTGTCTCCTTTTTTTGTAAATTGATAAACCATAAAATGCAAATGCGGACCTGATGACCAACCTGTATTTCCACTACGTCCAACTACGTCACCCTTATTGATGACATCTCCAACTTTCACATTTGCACCATTATGATCAAGGTGCACATATTCTGCGGAAGTACCATCCGCTTCATGATATACCATTACAACATTATTGTATTCCATACATGATTTATCTTTACATGACTTCGAATTAGAATCAATTACTTTGTATACAATTCCTCCTCTAGCCGCTAACACTTTATCCCCAATATCTAATCCAAAATCTAGTGCCTTCTCACCAGAATGACTAAATGAACCATTGTATCCTTGATATATTTGCACTTTGTCTTCTTTAGAAAATGGAAGAGCGTACACATAATTCAAATCAGGTTTAAGAGTAATATCGCCCATATACACCTTGCTATCCATAGCAAAAGTCATCTCTCTACTATTAGGCGCAAGTCTCGTTTTCGTAAGTAGAAACTTTTTAGATTTCCCAGGGATCACAATAAGGCCCTTGTCATTATCTATATCAGATTCCATTCCTTCAAGAGTAAGTTTTAGATCAACGGTCATGGGGATAACCTCATTATTATCAGCATACACGTTTACGCCCATACCGGCTTGTTCATGATATACTTTTACAGTTTCTTGAGCTGTAACAGAGAATGCTATTAGAAAGAATGGAATTATAAATTTCATAGATTATTTTTTGTATTAAATTTCATACAAAGAACGTATTCAATATTTACAAAGAGTACAAACAAAGCGTTAAATTTTGATTTTCAGTCAGTAGATCTTTGATTGATCGTGTTTCTACCTAGTTGATACATATGTACTTCGTCAGGACCATCTGCGATTCTTATTGAACGAGCATAAACCCAAAATTCAGCTAAAGGAGTATCATGACTCACGCCCAGGCCTCCATGAGCTTGAATCGCTCTATCGATCACATTACATGCCATTTGGGGTACAGCGACTTTTATCATAGCCACCAAATCTTTGGCGTCTTTCACTCCAAATCTATCAATTTTGTCAGCAGTGGAAAGGGTAAGCAATCTTGCTTGTTCTATTTCACATCTGGACTTAGCTATATCTTGTCTTATACTAGAAAATTTTGAAATCTGTCGACCAAATGCTTCTCTAGACGCTACTCGCGCACACATAAGATCTAAAGCACGATCTGCAGCACCTATCAATCTCATACAATGATGAATTCTGCCAGGCCCTAATCTTCCTTGAGCAATGGCAAATCCTTTTCCTTCGCCGACTAAAAGGTTAGAAACTGGAACACGTACATTTTTTAATTCTATCTCAGCATGACCTTCTGGAGATTCTAAATTGCCAAACACTGTTAATGGGCGAACTATTCTTACTCCCTCTGCGTCTGCAGGCACTATAATCATAGATTGTTGGACATGTCTGTCTGCATCTGGATCTGTTTTACCCATTACTATGTAGACTGTGGTGCTAGGATTCATGGCTCCCGTTGACCACCATTTCCTTCCATTAATAATATATTCGTTACCGTCACGAACTATGGAAGTTTCTATATTAGTCGCATCAGACGAAGCTACATCAGGTTCTGTCATAAGAAAAGCAGACCTTATATCACCATTCAGCAGTGGATCTAACCATTTCCCTTTTTGCTCTTCAGTTCCATACCTTGACAACACTTCCATATTTCCTGTATCAGGAGCCGAGCAATTGAACACTTGCGAAGACCAGAGGACTCTTCCCATCAATGCAGCCAAAGGCGCGTACTCTAAATTAGTCAATCCAGGGCTATCTTTTCCATACTCTTTTGGCAAAAACAAATTCCACAATCCTTCTTTCTTCGCAAGTTGCTTTAGCTCTTCTTGTGGGGGAAAATGCTTCCATGGATTGGCTAAAGTATATTCTGTAAATTCCTTTTCAAGAGGGAATATCTGTTTCTGCATAAAATCATCAACTCGTTTTTGTAGGTCTATTGATTTTTGTGTGTATTCGAAATTCATTTATTATATTTTCTATTCTCCTTAATCCAAGATTAAACTCAGTAAATAATTAACCTACAAGCATAAAACCACCATCCGACGAATACGCGCCTCCCGTGGAGTAACTAGCCGCATCGGATGCTAAATAGACTGCAAGTCCTGCCATCTCATCTGGTTCTGCCATCCGTCCTGAGGGGAGTGCTTTCTCAAATTGAGCAAGCATATCTTCATTTTGCCAGATAGAAGAACTGAATTTTGTTTTTATCAAACCCGGGCAGATAGCATTGCTCCTAATTCCAGCTCTACCCCATTCTTTTGCTTGTGATTTAGTAAGCATAATGAGTGCAGCTTTGCTTATGCTGTATAGGCTAAGGCCAAATGATGGTTTCAAACCTTCTACTGAAGCAATATTGATTATGGATCCACCCCCTCGTGATCTCATAGATGGAAAGCACATATTGGCAAGGTGCATACAAGCTTTAACATTTACATTCATTATTTTATCAAACACCTCGTCATCAACATCTGTTAGTTTTCCAAAAACGGGGTTAGTCGCTGCATTGTTGACAATTATATCTATTCCACCATATTTAGATATTGTTTTGGTGACTAGATTTTCTAATTGATCTTTTTCACCTACATTACATGACACAC
Organism: uncultured Saprospirales bacterium; assembly: GCA_963975265.1. Classification (GTDB taxonomy): domain Bacteria; phylum Bacteroidota; class Bacteroidia; order Chitinophagales; family Saprospiraceae; genus CAJXUU01. The sequence goes on along the minus strand of CAXBGT010000017.1, from coordinate 29,051 downwards.
CCATAGCTTCTAGACCATCCGAAATAAAGGACTCTGCAACTGCATCAACAGCATCTTGATTACGACTACATAATACAACCTTAGCTCCATGTTCCGCTAACCCTCTGGCGATGCTCTCACCTATCCCCTTAGACGCTCCTGTTACAATGGCAACTTTGCCTTCTAGATCAAATCTCTTTTTTATCCTATTCACGTCTTTATATTTTTGAACAATTGAACTTAAAGTTAAGAAAGTATTTGGCAAATTTGATTTAGATTTCTGTTTGATACTCAAACACAAAAGTCTAGGGAATATTACTATATTGAGAACAATATATAAGTGCTGACAGATATGGTAAAAAGCGTAAGAAAAGGAGAAGAATTAAATGAAGTGAAGCTCATCAAATTTCTTTATGAAAATGCTTTAGTCGATGATCACAAGACTGAGATAACAGTAAGTCAATTTGCAAATGGATACTCCAACCTCACTTACCTCATTGAGTCTAACAGTAAATCATATGTCCTCAGAATGCCACCATTAGGCGCCACAAAAAGAGGGCATGATATGAGCAGGGAATACAAGGTACTCAGTCAATTATCAAAAGAATTCTCTAAAATCCCACAGGCTTATGTGTATTGTGATGATAAACATATATTAGGACGTCCCTTCTACATAATGGAAAAGATAGAAGGGGAAATTATAACCTTCAAAAGGGCAAAAGAACTCGACATTTCAGCTGACAGTTTCTCTAAGATATCTAACTCATGGTTAGAGACTTTTGTTGCGCTACATTCTACTGATTATGCAGCATGCGGGCTTTCAGATTTGGGCAAACCAAATGGCTATGTTGAACGACAAGTTTCAAATTGGGGAAAACAATATCAAAAAGCTCAAACACAAGAAGTACCAGAAGCCATCAAGGTTATGAAATGGATGGTAGCAAATCAGCCAAAAATGTATGATCATTGTTTAATTCATAATGACTTCAAGTATGATAATGTGGTATTTACTGATACATCTTGGAATTCAATAAATGCAGTGCTAGATTGGGAAATGTGCACATTAGGCGATCCATTGATGGACTTAGGAACATCAATCGCTTATTGGTCTATGCCTTCAGATCCTCCACCATTGCTAGAAGGACTCCCCTCACCTACCATGTTGCCTGGAAATCCAAGTCGAACAGAAATAGCTGAACTTTATGCTCAATTAAGCGGAAGAAAAATAGACAATTTGGTATTTTACTACGTTTACGGTTTATTTAAAATAGCGGTTATTGTACAACAGATATATTATAGATATGAAAAAGGGTTGACCACTAATGAAAAATTTAAACATTTAGATAAGTCATCTCAATTCCTATGTATAATGGCATTACAGGCAATTCAGAAAAATAGAATAGAAGAGCTTTTCTAGAGATTCTGGAGATTCGTAAATGCAGTGATTGAAATGATTGGAGAGATTAACAATTGAAAATATTATTTATAGGTATTATTAATAAAATAGCTAATGGAGTTTAAGAATAAGGTGGTTATTATTACTGGTGCGGGTTCTGGAATTGGTGCTGCTTGTGCAGAACTATTTGCATCTAAGGGTGCTACTGTGGTTGTTTCTGACATAAACATTGAGAATGCAAAAGCCGTAGTTGATAAGTGCAACGCTCAAGGTAAAGTAAGCATGGCTATAAAAACTGATGTGACTAATTACGCTGAAGTAGAATTGCTAATCACCGAAACGATTGCAAAATATGGCAAGATTGATATCATGATCAATAATGCTGGAGTTATGAATAAAACTAGATCTAAAACAGCCGATCACTCATTTGATGACTGGAATAATGTTATCGCTATCAATCAAACTGGTGTATTTCATTGTCTCAGAGCTAGCCTTAAGATTATGGAAAAACAAGGATATGGAAACATTGTAAATATCGCTTCTTTAGCTGGACTAAAAGCTTCTGGGTACAATCTGGCATACAGTGCAAGTAAATTTGCAGTTGTGGGAATGACTAAATCAGCAGCTTTAGAGTATGGGTCAAAAAACATCAGAATCAATGCGGTATGTCCTTCATACACTCAAACTCCTATGTTGGATGCAGCTGTGCTCACTCAACCAGGAATAGATCAAAAACTACTCAAACATGTACCAATGGGAAGGTTTGGGGACGTAGAGGAGATCGCTGAAGCTGTTATTTGGTTAGCTTCCGAAAAAACATCTTTCATAACTGGACAAACAATAACACTTGATGGAGGTTTATCATTATAACTACAGCCTTCAATACACAATCTAGAATACCACAAACGAGAAAATATGAATAAACAACAAGTATTGGTAAAACGACCAATTGGAATGCCAGATAAAGAAACTTGGAAACTTGAGGAATCTGAAATCCCCGAACTAAAGGAGGGAGAAGTCTTAATTCAAAATCACTATATCTCCCTAGATCCAGCTATGCGAGGATGGATGAATGATACGCCATCTTATATACCGCCTGTAGCTATTGGTGATGTTATGCGTGCCGGTTCTATAGGTAAAGTGATAAAAACAAACAATCATCCTAAATATAATGTCGGCGATGTGCTTACGGGTTGGGGAGGAGTACAACAATATAATATTACTAATGGCGAAGGTTACTATCCCGTAGACACTAAACTTGCACCAATGCCAATGTACATAGGAACGCTAGGCATGCCTGGTATGACTGCATATTTTGGAATATTAGAAGTAGGCAAAATCAAAGAAGGAGATGTTGTCTTAGTTTCAGGTGCTGCAGGTGCTGTTGGAAGTGTCGTAGGACAAATAGCAAAAATCAAAGGATGTAAAGTTATTGGCATTGCGGGTGGCAAAGAAAAATGTGACTACCTAGTTAACGAATTAGGCTTCGATGGTGCAATTGACTACAAAAACGAAAATATTAAAGCAGGGATCAAACAACATTGTCCAAAAGGGATAGATGTCTACTTTGACAATGTGGGAGGAGATATCTTAAATGCTGCCTTAGCAAGATTAAGAATGCATGCACGAGTAGTTATATGCGGTGCAATCTCACAATACAACAACACCACACCTATCAAAGGACCAAGTAACTACCTAAATCTTTTAGTTAAACGGGCCACTATGCAAGGCATGGTTGTGATGGACTATGCACAAGATTATAGGACCGCTGCACAACAAATGGGAATGTGGATGATGGAAGGAAAATTGAAGTCCAAAGAAGGTATCGAAAACTTCTATGAAACTTTTGGTCGTTTGTTCTCTGGTGAGAAAAAAGGTAAGTTGATATTGAAGGTTATCGAGGAATGACTTCGGCTACGCTCAGTCTGTGATGTTCGGCTACGCTCAGTCTGTGATGTTCGGCTACGCTCAGTCTGTGCTTGTATCAGGTGTCTGACACTTGCTGATAGAGTGCCAGAATTCACCCTTGTGCTTACTAGTCGAATATGTCAGACACGCTCTGGAATGTCAGAAAGCTCTGTTTTGTCTAACTCTTACTTACCTTTCTCTCCTTATCAATTCGTATGATCTCAGGCATTACATTTTTCAACTCTTTGGCTGGAATATCTTTAATCAAGATATTCTTATCCTTGTCAAGAATGAATATTTTTGGTGTAGAAGGGATGGCAACAATCCTCCTATATCTTTGATATTCATCAAAGGTGTTGATAAATTTGTCCATGTTTTTCTTTGGGAGTGATTCTATGCAGGGTTTGGTCTTTTTGCCTCCTTTGGTGCAAATTGATATCAGCGTAACTCCCTTAGATTCAAATTCGTCATAAAACTCTACGATTGCGGGCATAGACTTAGTACAATGTCCGCAGTCATGTGCCCAAAATAATACAATGGTATAATCAGATTCAATATCCCATATTCTTACTGGAGTTTTCAGACTATCGGCTTTGTAGGTGGTGATATCAGGAAATTTTTCACCAATAAGTATATTTCTAAACTTATCTGCCTGATCGATCATTTTTTTAAGGTTCTCTTCGGACACCCAAGCTGCTCGACCCGCTGCATAATACTTATCAATAAGATGAACATAAACCGCATCGTAACCTACGATTTTAAGCTTGGCATATTTATTCAGAAAATAAGATAAGTAATACTTCCAGGTCTCTTCGGCAGGTTCCATTTCACCTAGCAAATAATCAATAGACACTTTGATACTATCTGGATCTTGTGGCGTTAATTTTTCTAAATAATACTCTACTTTTTGATGCAGATAAGGAGTTCTTAAGTTTACTTTATCACCAAGGTCTACATTATCGAAATAGTGATTTTTATAAAATCGATAAGTTTTAAACTGAGCATCTTTTCCTTCAAATTCAGGTATTTCCGCCTGAAAACTTGATTTAATAAATCTTGCAGATATAGACTCTGGAATGTCTGCCACTATTTCTCTTTGCTTGGCCTGTACTTCATCATCGATTTTTTTCAATTCTCTTTCTGCTGATTCATCTTTTACTCCTGTAGTATCCGCGGCGGTTATTCTAGCCCTTATCTTATCAGCAATTGGTCTTTTCTCAGCGATAAACTTCATATATTTCGAGAAAGCTTCATTGTCTTTAGATCCCTTAAAAGAAACATTTCCGCTATTTTTGATATCCCAAGTCATGTCAAATTCATGATCTACACCATCCATAAAAAACTGCATGAAATTATTATCCTCTGGCAATAACACAAAGTATACACCTGGTTTGATCGTATCGCTACCTTTATATTCGAACGCTCCATTCTTACCTACAACTGTATCTCTAACCATTTGCTTATCGGCATAATAGTTACCAACAATTACAGTATCACCTTCATAATTCTTAAGCTTGATATCAATATTATGTTGTGCAATAACTGAAAGGCTAATAAGAGCAAAAAGTAGAGTATATAATGATTTCATAATTTATATTGTATTGTCGTCACTTCAAAGAACTGCAAGAATCTGCAGAAGGTTATACCGTTTTCAAAAGTTAATATTTTTTTAACTACAGTATCAATTCTAATACCAATTTATACAGATTAGAACAATTTTTTGTTTGAGGAAATTAATTTGATCTATTTCCAGCTAAAAGGTAAAGGACAGCCATCCTTACTGCTACACCATTTTCAACCTGATTCAATATAATCGCTTGGTCAGAATCTGCAACGTCACTTGATAACTCTACTCCTCTGTTAATTGGTCCTGGGTGCATGATAACTATTTTCTTTTCTAAACTATCAAGTAACTTTTTGTTTACCCCATAATACAAAGCATACTCTCTAAGGCTAGGCACATATTTAATGTCCATCCGTTCCAGTTGAATTCTAAGAATATTGGCTATATCGCACCATTCTAATGCTTTCTTGATACTGTATTCTACTTCTACGCCTAAGCTAGTAATATATTTAGGTATCAACGTTGGAGGTCCACACACTTTTACTTTTGCGCCCAATTTGATTAAGCAGAAGATATTACTTAGGGCGACTCTACTATGCATAATATCCCCTACTATGACTATTTTTTTTCCTTTCAAATCACCCAACTGTTCTCTCATGGAGAATGCATCCAAGAGTGCTTGGGTAGGATGCTCATGCGTACCATCACCTGCATTGATGATGTTTGCGTCTATATGCTTTGATAAATAATGGTGTGCTCCCTGCGCTGGATGTCGCATCACTACCATATCAACTTTCATGGCTAGGATATTATTAACAGTATCTAGAAGCGTTTCGCCTTTCTTAACAGAACTAGAGGCTGCAGAAAAATTAACCACGTCTGCACTTAATCTTTTTTCTGCCAATTCAAATGAAATTCTAGTACGAGTGCTATTCTCAAAGAATAGATTTGCGATAGTAACATCTCTAAGACTAGGTACTTTTTTAATTGGTCTATTGATTACGTCTTTGAAGTTCTCAGCAGTTTGAAAAATCAAATTTATATCTTCTGCTGTGATATATTTGATACCTAGGAGATGCTTTGTGCTAAGTGTAGAATATGCCATTCGCTTCCTTTAATTTTTTCGTTTTGCTGAAAAGAGAAGAATTCTATCTTGCCCATCTAATTTTTCCCATTCTACTTTTACGTAGGCTTCATCAAGAGCATCAACAGTTATTCCTGTATAATCCGAACATATGGGCAAGTGCCTATTAAATCGCCTATCTACTAATGTCAGTAATTCCACTTGTGCAGGTCTACCAAAATCTTGTATTGCAGCCAATGAAGCCTGAATTGTCCGACCAGTATAAAGTACATCATCAATTAAGATCACTTTTTTATTTTCTATCAAAAAATTGATTTCGGTACTTGATGCCTTAAGCGGTTCCTTGCGAGTTCTAAAATCATCTCTATAAAAAGTAATATCTAATTTTCCATATTCTATTTCTGTTTTGGGAGACAGAATACTAAGTCGTTCTAAGACTCTATCTGCCAACAACACCCCTCTCTCTTGTACACCTATTATACAAGTATCAGTAAAATCCTCATACTTCTCGATCAACTCATGGCAGAGCCGCTCAACAGTAAGTTTGAATCTCTCTTTTGCTAGTATTGTCTTTCCTCCTTTCATTATGAAAGCAAATATATGATTTTGAATGGAGAGGAGCTTGTGCTGAATGGAAATTTTTCGAATACAACAGATTACCAATCCAGATTCTATTGTAGAAATGTATTGGAATCTAGAAAACAAAGTAAAATGATACTCTACTCTTATACTAGATAAATGACATCAGGCCATAAAAACACCAATAACAGCACTAGTATCTGCAATATCAAAAACGGTATTATCCCTTTATAAATCTGTCCAGTTGTAATCTCTGGTGGGGCTACTCCTTTTAGATAAAATAATGCAAAACCAAATGGCGGAGAAAGAAATGAAGTTTGCAGATTTAGTGCCAATAAAATACCGATCCAAACTAGATCCATTTCCATAGCTATAAATATAGGAGCAACTACTGGTACAATGATAAATATTATCTCAATAAAATCAATGAAAAATCCAGCTATAAATACCACAAGCATAACTAATAAAAGAAATGATGTTGGACTAAAATCACCATTTGTAACCAACTGAGTTAAATAGGTATCACCGCCAAGACCTTTGAACACCAAAGCAAAAGTGGTAGCTCCTAGCAGAATAAGAAAAACCATACTCGTCAAGTGGGTTGTGCTTCGAGAAACTTCCTTGATATCTGACATTGAAAGCTTTCCATTTACTACAGCTAAAATAACTGATCCTAATGCGCCAACTGCCGCTGCCTCCGTAGGAGAAGCCACGCCAGAAAAAATAGACCCCAATACCGCTAAAATAAGTAAAAGTGGCATCAAGAAAGCCTTTAGAGTATTGAGATAGAAAGCGCTATCCTTTACCTCTACGATGATTTCGGGAGCAGGTGCTACTTCAGGATTAAATCTAGCAACAATAAGTATGTATGCTATATAAATCGCAACCAATAATAAGCCGGGAACAATTGCTGCCGAAAACATTGCACCTACGGATACATTCAGTACACTACCTAATAATATGAGTACAATAGATGGGGGAATAATCTGTCCAAGTGTCCCAGCGGAAGCAATCACACCTGTAGCTAGCTTTGGATCGTAATTTTGCTTGAGCATGGTGGGCAAACTAATCAAACCCATAGTTATTACTGTCGCGCCCACTATACCAGTAGATGCAGCTAATAGTGCTCCAACAATAACTACTGACACTGCAAGCCCTCCCCGAACTGTTCCAAATAACTTAGCCATGGTCTCTAACAATGATTCAGCAAGCCCTGACTTCTCAAGCATCAAACCCATAAAAATGAATAATGGAACAGCAATCAAAACATAATTCTGCATAACGCCCATGATTCTCAATGGAAGTAGATCTAGAAAATCGGGTACAAACAAAAGACCAAAAATAGTAGCCACACCGGCAAGAGTCAATGCCACAGGATATCCTAAAAGGATTAGAATAAAAATGACCAGAAACATTATAATGCCGATTATTTCCATTCTTTGCGGATTAATTGAATTGAATACTTAATAATAAAAGATACGCCTTGCATTACCAGCAAAAGGAACCCAATTACGATCATTCCTTTTATCACATATCTAGCTGGAAGTCCACCTGGTTGATTACTTCCTTCCCTGATATACCAGGAATTATTTGCAAATTTATAGGAGGTAGTTATTACTAAATAACACCATGGAATTAGAAAGACAAGTGTACCTAGTAAATTTATTTTGGTCTTTGTTTTTTCAGAGAAATTCTGGTAAAAAACATCAACTCTAACATGTTTATCTTCTTGCAAAGCATATGCACTCCCTAATAAAAATACTAGGGCAAACAAGTGCCACTCCAATTCTAAAATCCAATTTTTTGAAAACGAAAAGAAATACCGAAATAGAACATCTAGGCAAATCAAAATAATCAGGGCAACATTAAGCCATGACACTGCATTTCCGATTTTCTCGATGATAAGATTGATACATTTCACATTGCGAATATATTTAAATAGATCTGCAGTGTTTACTGATCTATAATATTTGTATCATATTGAAAGATACTTATAAAAGACATATTCTTATTGCTCCTTGATGATAGGATCGATTTTGGTACTATCATTCAGAATGATTTTATGTGGCAATCCAGGTCTGATCGGCTTCGCAGGAAAGGATGTTTTATTGTTCTCTTGTAACATGAGTTCTTCAGAGACTAAACTATCGACAAATATTTCTGCTTCTTGGATGGCTTCACGTTTGCATTTTTCAAGTATAGTTTTCTTAAATTTATCAAGCTTTTCCTGCAATTTTTGTTGGACTAATGGCGAAATAGCAGAATCACTGTCATTTCTAACTTTCACCTCATCTGATTGTGAGAATGAAAATAAAAATGTCATGCATAACACACCTAGAGCGGCTAATAATAATTTGTATGTACCTCTGATTTCAATCATTATCCTTCCCCATTTAAGATTGCCTCAATTTCTCGCACATAACTTTGATAGAAAGAGTCTTTGGCAGAATTGAACATAAGTTGATATTGTGCTTTACAGATAGAGTCTGCATTCTTTCGCACACCCGATACCCTCTTTGCATATAGGCTATCTAACATTGATTTTTCTTCACCTGACAATACAGTGCGTTCTCGCTCATCGCAGCTTTGAAAAGCAATTATGGCACAAATGATTGCAACTGATAATAGTATCTTATTCACCTCGATCAGATTTCTTTGTGATTGTTTCCTCTTCGTCCAACTTTTGAGATTTAGTGTTTAATGCATCTTGTTGATTTTCAATGACATTCATTTCGCGTGAACCAGGAACTTTTTTTCTCAATTCAAAATTTTGGCCGAGATACACTTTTCTAACCATTTCATCAGCTGCCAACTCTTCCGCTGTTCCCGTTTTTAGGATATTTCCTTCAAACATAAGATAAGCTCGTTCCGTAATACTCAATGTCTCCTGTACATTATGATCTGTTATTAATATTCCAATATTTTTGTCCTTGAGCTTTTGCACTATTGATTGAATATCTTCGACTGCTATAGGGTCAATACCGGCAAATGGCTCATCAAGTAAAATAAATTTGGGACTAGAAGCTAATGATCTAGCAATCTCCGTCCTCCTCCGTTCTCCCCCAGAAAGCGAATCACCTAAGTTTGTTCTTACCTTATGTAATCCAAATTCGTCAATAAGCGATTCTAACTTGTCTTTTTGTTCTGCTTTAGATAGCTTTGTCATTTCTAATATAGCTGCAATATTATCCTCAACTGACAACTTTCTAAACACTGAAGGCTCTTGAGATAGATACCCTAGCCCTTTCTGAGCTCTGCGATACATTGCTAAGCCAGTTATGTCTTCTCCATCAAGATAAACATGACCTCCATTCGGCTGTACGAAGCCTACCATCATATAAAATGTAGTCGTTTTACCAGCTCCATTTGGACCAAGCAAACCTACTATTTCACCTTGATTCACCTCTATACTTACCGATTGTACGACCTTTCGATTCCCATATACTTTTACAAGCTTTTCTCCTTTTAACTTCATATCTTCATTTAGATGTCCAAATATAACCAACTAAGACTATCCCTTACGGCCTTTGATTCCCTTTTTATTATTTGGGACATCACCTGCTTTTCTCTTACCAGGATTTTTCGATTTTTCCTTTATGTCACTTTTCATCTGTTGTCCCAAACTATCTAATTGAATAAATGAGGAATCAACACCCCGTCCTAATGTATCTACTACGATTCCGTCCCAAGAAATATTCGCTTCTAGATCCCAGTTCTCTCGTAGTTTTTCAAGTTCAAATTTCTTTAAAAGTTCAGGTTGTTTACCCGCCCAATAATCGCCTGTCGTCCATTTTCCATCCCTGTTCTCATCCTTGATTAAGTGAACATTATACGTGCTTACTGGAAGTCGAGAGAAAGTAATTTGTTTTCTATCCGAGTTTGTAATAGTTGATTTCTTGATTAGTTTATCCTCATCTCTAAGAAGGACAATGTATTTCTCAGCAGTATCAAGTCCAGAAACCATTAGTTTGATATTTCCATATTCATCCAAAGAAGTAGTCTTAAAATCAAGCACAATGGTATCTGATGTTCTACCATAAATGTCAGTAATTCCACCTGGCAATATTACCAGTTGATATTCGTGCGCTTGTTTCCACGAATTTTGGATGATGAGATCCCTCATTCTAATGCTCTGATTAAATGCATAATAAGTCAAACTGTCCATTTCTGTATTGCTTAGCGTATCAAACAACGTTATGGAATCAATTTGCAAGCTGTCTTGAGTCAACAATTGATCGTTTTCGCGAAGCAAAGTGTCTAAGGTTACATTTGAACTATCTTCTACTGCATTTCTCAACCCAATGCTATCTAGTTGTCCATTTAATAATAAGCTATCATTCTTTGCAATAAGTGTATCAATTATTATCGACTTCGGTTTATCAGAGAGCGAAATAAATGTCGTATCAATTGTGGCTAATGGAGCAGAAAATGATATCACTAAACTATCAAATGGAGCAAGTTTGGATTTAGATAAGTTATTATTATTAATGCGAATTTTTCTGTTATAGAAAATAGAATCAAATGTCTTTATTGTAAAATCCAAAGTGTCAAGTCCATAAATTACACCCACTGAATCAATAGCCTCTTCAAACCAGAACTTCAATGTATCTCCTACCGATTCAACTGTTGGATTAAAAGAAGCTGGATATAAATATTCATACTCCACTAACTCAGCTTTCTTATTAAAAACAGTAGTAATCAATCCTTGTGTCTTACTATTAGAATTGATAATCCGCGTAGACTGTTGGGGAGCAAAAAGTCTTAATTCGGGTGAGAAACCAGAACTATCATTTAACATAAAAGTAGAATCTATAAACGCCAATCGTTCCAACTCATCATCCAATAAATAATTCAAATTTAGATCTTCAATAACGATCAATTTGAAGGTGTCATTCTTTAGATTTTCGAAGTTGAATCCTCCATTGTCATCCGCTCTTGCATAATAGAATGGCTTTTCAGAAACTACCACAGAATCACCCAAAACATCATACAACATGATTAGAACATCCTTGATAGGTTCTCCTCCATAGGCATCAACTATCGTACCTCCAAAAGTGAGACTATCAATTTTATCTCCTGTCGCAAACAGAAAACGGAACCCTTCAACAGGATTTGCTTCCGTAAAATCAACAATACTTTGTCCAAAATTGAGTGTGTATGTAGCATCCTTTCTTAATGGTTCATCTTCTGGAAACTCCACGGTAACTTTCTTACCTCTTTGTGTAATTTTAGGTTTTTTGAAAAAGGGTGGAGAAATAAGAATCTCCTTCGCTTGGTTTTTTAGTTCTATCCATTCATCAAAGACAAGTTCTATTTTCTTAGGCGTATAATTAGTACTGAAATTTAGAGAGGATTCTTCAACTACAAGTGATGGTGCAGTAGTATCTTTTGGCCCACCACTGGGTCTACCTGTACTAGCGCAACTCCACAAGAGCATAGTCAAGAAAATGAAACACAATATATTTTTCAATGAAGAATAATTCATATGGGCAAAAATAGTCAGATTGATCAAACTATCATCTTTATCAGTCCAATAACGAAACTAGACATTAATAACCTTATTAATAATCTAGTTTTAACTTTATCTTAGATGAATAAAAAAGAATAAGCCTACTTAGGAAGTCTCATTACATGGATCAATCGTCTTACGCTATATTCTCCACTTCCATTTGCCAAAAGTAAAAGCAGACCACCAATTAGTGCTAGATTCCTCATAAAAAATACCATTTGCTCTCTTTGCAAATCAGGTGGATCATTCCAAAAGGAATAAACTATAAAAGTAAACGGAATCCAAACAATCAAGAGTAGCAATGCACCTACCCGAGCAAAATAGCCTATCACAACTAAAAATGCTCCAATACCCATCATCACTAAAACTGTGATTAGCAAAGTATCCTGCATGGATGTAATACCATAATTGGTTATAGATACTTTTGCATTACTGTAGAAAAAAATAGTATCCAAAACCTCAAAAAAGAAGATGGTACTTAGAAATATTCTACCTAGCAAATCAGCTATTCCTTTCATATATTAATTGTCTGTCAGTAATGTATATCAAATGGAGTGCCACGAATTTGTGTTAACCAAATAAATTCTCGATGTAATATGCTCATTTCATGTGCATGTTGGTCAAATCAAGCGATTATTTATTACATTGGCACCGAAATTTATCGATATGAAGCGAATATTCACAACATTAGCAGTTATTTGTCTTGCTTTAACGATCAATGCCCAGATGAAATATATCCATTGTGGTACATTGATCGATGTAGAAACTAAAGAAGCCCTCAAAGAAAGGACAATAATAATAGAAGGAAATAAGATCCAAGAAGTCAAGAAGGGATATGTCTCAGCACCTCTAGATACTGAAGTTATTGATCTCAAAGATATGACTGTAATGCCTGGATTTATGGATATGCACGTACACATCGAACATGAATCAAGACCAAAAAGATATGAAGAAAAATTCAGACTAGAAGATACTGATGTAGCCTTAGAAGCAACAGTTTATTGCCGTAGAACATTGGAGGCCGGGTTTACGACAGTGAGAGATCTAGGGGGGTTCTGGAGTAAATGTATCACTTAGAAGAGCTATCAATAAAGGATTTATAAAAGGTCCCAGAATCTATACCGCAGAAAAATCACTTGCCACTACTGGTGGACATGCAGATCCAACTAATGGTGTAAAATCAGAACTACAAGGAAATCCAGGGCCAAAAGATGGCGTTATAAACAGTGTAGAAGATGCATATAAAGCTGTGCGTCAAAGGTACAAGAATGGTGCTGATTGTATCAAAATAACAGCAACAGGCGGCGTTCTTAGTGTAGCAAAAGATGGATCAGGCCCGCAATTTACACTAGAAGAAGTGCAAGCTGTTGTAAAAGCAGCTAAGGATTATGGGATGACTACAGCTGCTCACGCACATGGAGTTGAAGGAATGCAAAGAGCCATAATAGGTGGAATAACAAGCATCGAACATGGAACATTGATGGACAGAGAAACGATGGAACTCATGAAAAAGCATGGGACATATCTAGTACCTACTATATCGGCTGGTAAGTTTGTTGCTGAAAAAGCGAAAATTCCTGGATATTTCCCTGCAATCATAGTGCCTAAAGCAATTAAAATAGGTGCGCAGAGTCAAATAACTTTTGGCGAAGCATATAAAGCAGGTGTCAAAATAGCTTTCGGAACAGATACTGGGGTTTCTGCACATGGTGACAATGCAAAAGAATTCAATTATATGGTAGAAGCAGGTATGCCTGCGATAGAAGCGATCCAAGCAGCCACCATCAATGCCGCTGACTTATTGAATATTAAAGAAATACTCGGTTCAATTTCGACTGGTAAATATGCAGATATTGTAGCCGTCAAAGGAAATCCGTTGACCGATATTTCACTGCTGCAAAACATTAATTTCGTTATGAAAAATGGGGAAATTGAGAAATTTTTTCAATGATTCATTGAAAAAATTACAGAATGAAAAATGAAAGAATCATTGAATGATGGGAGGATCTTATGGTTGTATGGTTATATGGTTATAAACTTTAAAAAATAAAATTTAAGTTATGTCTAAATTAAACAAATGGAGTCTTTTTGCTGTGTTCTTCCTGTGCTGTTTTTCTAATTGTAAGCACATAGATTCCAACATTACCGATGCAAAAAATGTGGTTACTGACACGGGTACTAAAGACCCTAAAGCAGTAGCAATTGCCAATAAGGTTATGGATGCTATGGGTGGACAACAAAAATGGGATGCTGTAAAATATGTCTCATGGACTTTTTTTGGAGCTAGGCACTTACTTTGGGACAAACAAAACAGTCTTGTAAGAATTAAGAACACAACAGACTCTACGCTTTATCTAGTAGACCTTGAAACGGGTGAAGGCAAAAAAATTACACCTAGTAAAACAATACTACACAGCGATGATCAATTGGCTATAGATAAAGCAAAAAGTATCTGGATCAATGATATGTATTGGCTTTTTATGCCATTCAAGCTGATGGACCCAGGAGTGAACTTAAAGTATCTGAGACAGGACACTACTAAAACTGGCATAATATCAGATGTGTTAGAATTGACCTTTAATGAAGTTGGGGTCACTCCTGACAATAAATATGAAGTGTATGTGGATCAATCAGATAACCTCATAAAACAATGGAATTTCTTCAATAAATGGGATAAGAAAGAACCATCGGCTGTATGGCCATGGGACAATTATAAATCATATAATGGTCTTTTGCTTTCCGCTGACAGATCGGATAAGAAAGGCCCCTCGAATGTAATGTTGTATGAAACAGTAGATGAAAAAGCATTTACTGAGGCCTCAGCATTTAAATTTCCAGAATGATACTATTTCTTCTGGTTGACCTCTTTCTTTATATCATTAACCATCAATAAATTGACAGCATTTCCCGAGATTCCGCTGATATTTTTTAAAGAAAATAATGCTGTCTCATCGTAGAAAAGAAAGATAACAGGTGCATCTTCAATCAGCAAACGATCCATATAATGGTACAGTTCGTATCTTCTTTTAACATCTCCAGTTTTTATTGCCTCTTCATATAGTTTATCATATGCAGGATTGGAATATCTAGTATAATTTGGAGGTGCAGGATATTTACTATAAAACATACAAAGAAAAGACTCTGCGTCTGGATAGTCAGCAATCCAACTAGCTCGAAAAAACGGTATTGATGATTTTCTCATCCCATCACGGAGAATTGATGATTCTAAGACTTCAATTTTGGTTTTCACTCCAATTTCTTGCCATTGTCTAGCAATAAATGTGGTGAGATCTAAGTAATCTTTATTTGTAAATAATTCTATTTCGGGCATAGGATTACCACCTCCAAATCCTGCAGCTGATATTAATGCCCTTGCAGAATCGGGGTTGTATACATAACCGATCACTTGAGCTGGATCATAAGATGGAAGTCCAGAAGGAACAAATCCTGCGTTAGCGGGTTTCCCTACCCCATTTCTTAATGCAGCTAACATCAATTCTCTATCCAGTCCTAAATTAAGGGCTTGCCTTATTTCTTTAATTCTCAGAGGACTATTTTCTGGTTGATTTGCCATATTAATACCCAAGTATTCAGAATTCAAATATGGTGCTTTGATTAGATTAAGTTCTTTTTGTCGCTTTGGTAATAAATCACCATTTTTTGTCAATAAATCATGAATAAATGAAGATTCTAAACCGTTGACAAAATCTAAATTTCCGTTTAACAGCTCTAAAAAAGCTATCTTTTTATCAGGAATAAATGTAGTTTTAATTCCATCTAAATTATGACTTGTTGCACCAAAATACTCCTTATTCTCCACAAGAAATAATGCTTGATTTTCTTCCCACCTTTTAAACAAAAATGGCCCTGTCCCAACTGGATTGGATCTAAAGTCAGATTTATAATAATCTACGCATTCTCGAGGAAGCACGCTACAATACTGCATGGTCAATATCCCCATCATGGGAATAAACGGTTGATTTAGCTGCAGCACAAAAGTAGTATCATCCAATACTTGAAATGATTCTGGACCATCCACTTTGTCCACAAACAACCAAGAACCTGGAGAATTTACCTCTTCACTAATCAATCGACCTAAACTATAACTTACGTCTTGTGCTGTAACTACTCTATCCGTGCGTATGCATTCGTTTCTGTGATATTTCACATCATTCCTAAGAAAAAAAGTATACTTTAATCCATCTTCAGATATCTCCCAAGATTTTGCAATCGATGGCACAACATTTAGAGAATCATCCAAGCTAACAAGACCATCAAATAAGTGATGTATCGCCCAGATATTATTCTGGCTTTTAGCAAAAGCAGGATCAAGCGAAGTAATATGATTGATTTGGTTGTATCTGAACACATTCGGCTTCTCACCGACATCATCTCCACAAGAAATCACTAACAACACACTAAAAAATAAAATATATCTACTAATATTCAGTTTCATAAAACAAAAAGCTAACAACTTCATTACTTTTGCATCGAATCAATACCATCAAATTCCAAAGTCATTTTTAAAAATATTCAAACATTTATCAAATATGTCAAGTAAAGATCAAAATTTATCCGCAGGAACAAAGCAAAAACATAAATCTGTAGAAGATTTTACTTTTGCCATCATCGTTTCTGATTGGAATGAAGAAATCACTTACTCATTAAGAGATGCATGTATTGAATCTTTAAAAGAAAACGGAGCCAAAGAAGAAAACATTCTCATCCATCATGTCCCTGGAGCTTTTGAACTGCCGATCGGAGCAACACTAGTGATGGGACAAGAAAAGGTAGATGCAGTCATATGTCTAGGATGCGTAATTAAAGGAGAAACGAATCACGATATATATATCAATCATGCAATAGCTTATGGTATCATGAATATCAGTTTGGTTTCTAAGAAACCTGTCATCTTTGGCGTTCTTACTCCAAATACTTATGAACAAGCAATAGATCGTGCGGGTGGCACATATGGAAATAAAGGAGTTGAAGCAGCAATATCTGCAATTAAGATGGTGCATATGGCAAATCCTGAGAATGGGAAGAAGAGTATCGGATTTTAGGTTGCTAGATCTTTTTGCTTTTCGACTTCTCAACCGTTTATCTTTTCGACTTCTCGATTACAAATATTCTCTATTTTGTTATGGAGCAATGTAGAAGAATCATAAAATAACAAGTCATATAAAATACTACCCTTAATCTAAAATAGCCTGAATATCAGTTAGATCCAAATATCTAAAAGCGAAGTGATCCAAAAGTGAAGCCATCCAAAGCGCAGTAGCCTTTACTTCCCTCCATCACCTCTAAAGTGATCCTTTTTATATTTGAAAAGTATATTAAATGAAGTCAGACTGCCATAGATTCTTGTGATATACTGTTGGAGATTCACTTTTCCTTCATCTGACATTTTACTACTATTGATTCGTTGTTCCATGACTCTCAGTCTGTCTCTGACCATCACAATCTTATGGAAGAAGATATCAATTGGAATTTCCTTTGATTTTAGTGAGTCATCACCAGGTTTTAGAATCATGACTCCATCATCCCATTTATCTCCGAGATCAACTTTTTCTGAAACACCCATCCATGATTGTAAGATTTTTGCCAGTGACCTTTCCGCTTCCGTGAAGGACACATTAGCTGTATGTGTTATCGCTTCTATTATTTCCCAACCATTGTATTCTTTCCCAACATGCTTAAAGCCGAACTGCATAAAACAACATTTATATGCTGCTACATCGACTTCTAATATTACACCCTCTCCGTAAGCAGGATGTTTTACTCTAGAACCTATTCCTAGTATTTCGGTCATTTTATTTATATTTTAGTATTCCTAATTAACTTATTTGCTGCTTTGACCGGCAACAATCTCTACTTTATTACTTTGTAGTAAAACTTCTTCATTTGTATTATCAATTGGTTTGCATAATACAGCTATCAATATTATAGCCAATAAAGTGATTCCTAGCAAGAGTCTTTTCATCAGGTTGTTTTTAGAATGTACGTTCTGATTAACGCAATGGTTAGTACAAAACGGTCAACTAAAGTAGGATAATATTTGAATATGAAATACTCATTTAGGAAGTTTTTATATTTCTTTTTAAAATCTTGTCTTTTTGTATCAACATAATAAAATATATACCTTTTTGCACAATAAATTTGAGTCAAAAATAGTGAGTAGATATTATGTGACTCAAGTTCGATTTCGGGAAACTTCACTTAATAATCCTGATATAACATCAAACTAATTGTATTTTGAGCCCAGATAATACAATCTATGAAGAAAACCATCAACCGTAAAAAATTCCTTAAAACAGCTGCGCTTTCTGGGCTTGGGGCTACACTCCTCTCTTCTTGTGGTTTTAAGGAGTCTTCAGATATAACAGCACCGAATCTGATCACATCAAAAAAATACAAATGGAAAATGGTTACAACATGGCCACCCAACTTCCCTGTTGTTGGAACTGGAGCAACGATGTATGCCGATTGGGTTAGAGAAATGACGGGTGGCAGAATCGATATTAAAGTTTATGGCGGTGGTACTTTAGTACCAGCATTAGAAGTATTTGACGCTGTAAGTAGTGGTGCTGCTGAGATGGGTAGTGGGGCATCCTACTATTGGGGAGGTAAAGAGGCCTCTTTGCAGTTTTACACGACTGTTCCTTTTGGTATGAATGCTCAACAAATGAACAGTTGGTTGTATTCCGGAGGTGGGCTAGAGTTGTATGAAGCTCAATATGCAAGATTTAATCTTGTCCCTTTCCCAGGGGGGAATACTGGAGTACAAATGGCTGGCTGGTTCAATAAAGAGATCAATACAATAGAAGATTTCAAAGGCTTAAAAATGAGAATGCCAGGTGTGGGAGGCAAAGTGTTGGAGAAAGCGGGTGGTACTGCCGTACTCTCAGCGGGTTCTGAACTATATACCAATTTGGAGAGAGGAGTGATTGATGCCACCGAATGGATTGGACCTTATCATGATTATTTGATGGGTTTCCACGAAATAGCGAAATATTACTATTCTCCAGGTTGGCACGAACCAGGATCAAATCTTGAGATTATTATAAATAAGCGATTGTTTGATACGCTTGAGCCAGACTTGAAAGCTATTCTACAGACTGCAGCATACAGATTAAATATGTGGACACTCTCAGAGTTCGAGGCAAAAAATAACGAATATCTACAAAAAATAATCACTGAATCTGACGTAGAAGTTCGTAGATTAAGTGACGACATCCTGATCCAGATGAGACAATATACTAAAGAAACAATTCAAGAGCTAGTAGATAGTGATGCAAAAACAAAGGCCTTATACGAGTCATACAGCAAGTTCCAAAAGAACATCAATGAATGGTCACAATACAGCGAAGCCGCTTACTATAAGATGATGAATAATGGATAGATCTATAGCTAAAAGTGCAATACTAAC
The DNA here is from genome assembly GCA_963975265.1 of uncultured Saprospirales bacterium. GTDB lineage: Bacteria > Bacteroidota > Bacteroidia > Chitinophagales > Saprospiraceae > CAJXUU01. Next base: position 9,603 of record CAXBGT010000017.1, on the reverse strand, counting down.
AACTGAGTATCTCCCTCCCATTTCATCATTATGGCTGATCAATTACTGTGATACCATCATTCTAGAATATTGCGAAAACTACCAAAAAAAAAGTACAAGAAACAGATGTAAGATTCTTGGTGTAAATGGTATAGACATACTATCTGTTCCGCTAAAAAAAGGCAAAAACAGTCGAATGCCGATCACCGATGTAGAGATTTCTTATGATTCAGAATGGATTGCAAATCATCTTCATGCGATTAAGTCTGCTTATGGGAATGCGCCCTATTTTGAATATTACTTTGATGATTTAGAACAAATACTAAAAAGTGAACACCGTAGATTAGTTAATCTTAATATAGCGTTGGTCAGGTTTTTAATTAAGTCATTTGATATTGATGCAACAATTTCTAAGAGTGAAGATTATATATCAGAGTATCCTAATGAAGTAATCGACGTAAGAAAAATGGGGTTCAACAATAGAGAAATTGAGGGATTTATTCCAAAATCATACAATCAAGTATTTGAAGAGAAACATGAATTTGTGGAGGATTTATCAGCACTTGATTTATTGATGTGTAAAGGGCCGGAAGGTATATTGTGGTTGTAGCTCTTATTATTGAATTAAATAATAAGTGAATTGTTGAATAGCTGATTTTATGTCGACAAATAATAAAAACATCATAAACATTGGACGTTAAAGAAGCAAGCTCCGAAGGATCAATTAGACCAACACTCTATTCACAGAGAGGAATTAGTATTGCCACTGTTTTTGGAGCTCCATTAGCCGCTAGTATTCTGATTAGAAAAAATTATATAGAACTTCAAAACAAAAAGGCAGGTGACATTTCGTTGGTTATTGGGATTCTTTCAACACTATTTATCTTTGTTGGATTGTTTTTTATACCTGAAAATATTATAGATTTTATTCCGAACGCATTAATCCCTTTGATTTATACAGGAATCATTTATCTACTTATTGAAAAGTATCAAGGTAAAGACCTAAAAGCGTATGAAGAACAAGGAAGGAAATTCATTTCCAACTGGAAAGCCTTTGCGATTGGCCTATTAACAGCAGTTCTGGTGGCCTTGCCTTTTCTTGGATTATTATATATGGAAGCAAATGATCCCGTCTTCAATGAATATAATACCCAGTTTGATGAATTTATTGAGAACGAAAATATAGCCTACAGATTCTATGAAAATCTACAATTAAGACCTACAAATCAATTGCTTGATGAATTGAACAATGTGACTATACCCGCATGGGAAAATAACAAAATCATTCTAGATAGCATAGATCAAATAGAAGGAATCTCTGTTAACCTCTTAGCTAGAGATAAGTTACTTAGAGAATATTGTGACTTAAATATTGATAAATTGAAAATTATCAAAAAAGCACTGATCACTAATTCAGATATGTACGATGATCAAATAGAGAAATTGACTATTGAAATCGCTCAAAAAATGAAAACCGTAGAGGAGATGGATCTATAGAATCCAATTTAATAACTTTACTATCGAAAAAAGACATATTTTTAACCAATGCAAGAATCAATAAATCCGAAACTCCGACTATTGGCGGCTGATACCGAATCAGCCATAAAGAAGTTGTATGAGTTGACTACCAATATACAGAATACGGACTTGAGCAATACTGTCAAGGACATACTGGACCGAATTAGTGCTCCATTCACCTTTGTTATTGTAGGTGAAGTCAAAGCAGGGAAAAGTAGCTTCGTGAATGCCTTGCTACAAGCAGGAAAAGACATCTGTAAGGTAGCGCCATCTCCAATGACTGACACGATTCAGTTAATCACCTACGGCGAGGAAGAGGCCGTAGAACATGTCAATGAACATTTCACACGGATTACTCAACCTGTAGATATTCTCAAAGAAATAGCTATCGTAGATACACCTGGAACGAACTCTATAGTGGAGCATCATCAAGAGATTACAGAACGGTTCATTCCCCATTCTGATTTAATTGTATTTGTATTCGAGGCTAAGAATCCTTATCGGCAGTCCGCTTGGCAATTTCTAGACTTTATAAATGAGGAATGGAGAAGAAAGATCATATTTGTACTGCAGCAAAAGGATCTGATCGATGAAGCGGACCTTGCAATTAACATAAATGGCGTACTCGAAAATGCGAATAAAAAAGGAATTGAGAACCCTAATGTGTTTGCTGTATCAGCCAAGATGGAATTAGATGGAGATCTCAAAGACAGCGGATTTATAGACATCAGAAGGTATATCGCAGAGAACATCACGGACGGCAAAGCTCCATACCTCAAACTAGCCAATAATGTAAATACTTCATTTACAATTAATGAAAAGATTGGCCACAGTCTCGATCTCAGGATCAAACAATGGAAATACGATAAAGAATTCCGAAACGAGATAAGACAAACCCTCGATAAACAAGAAAGCAAAACTCAAAATCAAATAGATCAATTGACAGAGAATCTAGTCGCTAACTACGATAGAATAACAGCCCTAAAAACAGAAGAATTAGCCGAAGGATTGGGTTTTATGTCAGTGATGAAACGATCATTCGGATCTATGTTCGGAAGTCAAGAAAGCTTAAAAGACTGGTTAGAAAAGCAGGTAAAAGACTTTGAACAAAGACTTAACAGTTCTTTAAAAGAAAAGCTTACCAATGGAATCATAGATGTTGCTGATAATATCCAAACCATGGGAAAGTTAGTGCATGCTAAGATAAAAGACAGCCGAACGATCCTCAAAGACAGTGATGAAATATTCGCTAACATAGCGGAAAAAAGAGCTAATGTGCTAATGGATTTACAAAAAAGCTTTAGCACTTTCCTTAATGAATCAGAAAACTTCTATGACGAATCTATAGCCAACAGTGCGGGAAAAGTAGCTCCAAACCTAGCCGCTGGATCAGGAATTGCTGTTGTAGGGGTAATATTAGCTACAATAACACAGGGAGCTGTATTTGATATAACTGGTGGAATACTTACTACAATAGGTGTGCTTTTTACAGGTGTCACTCTGGGTCTCAAAAAAAGAAAAGTACTTACTGGATTCAACGAAGAGATTAAGAAAGGGAGAACAAAACTCGAATGGGAAGTCAGCGAAAAGCTAAAAGATTATACACAACGCATCAAAAACAAAATTGATGACAATTTTTATCAATTGGATTTGCTTCTCAACCATGAAGACAAGACTCTAAAAAAACTCGATGAACTTAAAACTTCGATAAACACAGATTTAACAAATATAAAACAAGAAGTAGAGAAATTTATTTAACTAAAAAGATGTTACACTATCAAACAATAACACCGAATCAATGATTTGATAGGTGAATACTTAAAACAAAAAATTATGGAAACGACTTTAATATACTTCAGCATATCTGATCTTAAAATAGTAACAGCACGTCACGTCCTTGCCGAATCTGACATTGAATCATTCATTATCGATAAGAAAGACTCTGTTTATGCAGGGATTCTAGGCGGAAAGATAGAGCTATATGTTAGAAAAGATCAAGGGGTAGAAGCGAAGAAGATTTTGGAAGAGAGCGGTGTATTGGAAGATTAAGGAACTTGGGATGATTAGGGGACTTGAGATAATTAAGGGACCTTGGGTAGTCTAAGGCATTTAGTTGCTATTATTGGCTAGGGCTGAACTCTATCCCTGCCTTTCCCTTTTGAAGGGAAAGGTGGCTGCTGGTGGTTCTGGCAATACTTAGAGAATAGTTTAGGTTACAAAATCATTCCAACAACAGCATTATAAGATCTTGCCTTTTTGCCACTATTAACTATGCTAAGATTTACTCTGTACTTTCGAATTTCTCTGGACGACAAAATCAAGAAAGACGGGAGAAAGGTAAAATGGCTGAAGATTTCAGATAACCGAGTTCAAGCTGAGAATTTTGGAGTGGAGTGTTGTGTATAGCTGTGTTCCAATTACTAGTGCCCACCAATGTGGGATTTCATGGTTAGCGTGGTCAGAATGCAGGTTACTTTTTCGGATCTTTTGTCAAATACTTTCGATAACTGCACACAAAGCTGAAGCGTCGAATACATTTCTCAATAATATTATTCGACCATAGTTATGGCTCAATAAGACATTATACCTTAACTTTCTTGTTCACTAAATAATAAGATGTCATATTTGCAAGTCGAAATTTGATAGATGTTAGGATTAGGAAGATCTATCTCCGTTTTGAAACAGAATATATGGGTAAAATTCAAAAGTTAACACAGCTATTTATTGTAATTGGGATCATCTTCGTGGTGAATGTAATAGCCAATTACTATTACACAAGTGCCGATCTTACGGAAGAGAAAAGATATACGCTCTCTCCTTCTACATACGATGTTGTTGAAGAACTACCAGACAATTTATTTATCAAGGTCTTGTTGGATGGCGATTTCCCTGCAGGTTTCATGAGATTGCAAAATGCTACTTCTGAATTATTGGATGATCTTAAGGATATCAATCCTAACATCCAGTACATATTCGAAGATCCATTAGAAGGGACTGTGCAGGACATCAAAGCAAGAAGAGAAATCTTAGCAAAGGATGGAATAATCCCTATTAATCTTACTTACAACAATGGAAAAGAGGTTGTACAAAAGGGAATTTATCCGTATGCAATTATCAGTTACAGAAATAGAAAATCTACGGTAAGTTTACTGAAAGAGCAAAACCTCAATGAAGATGATGAGGTAACCCTCAACAGAAGTATCGAACTACTAGAATATAAATTTGTCAACCTCATTCAAAAATTATCGAAAAATGACAAAGAGACTATCGCTTTCTCAACAGGGCATGGAGAGCTACCTTATGAGAAAACAATAAGATTGGAGGCCGAACTGGACAGATTCTACAATGTAGGAAGGTTAAATCTTGATAGCCTGGTGAGCATCTCTCAAGAATTAGATTTATTGATCGTTCCTGCACCAACAGTGCCGTTTGATGATAAAGCTAAGTTCAAACTGGACCAGTACATCATGAATGGTGGAAAAGTGATGTGGTTTATTGAAAAACTAAACGCGGATCTCGATAGTATAAACAAATATAAATTTTACGTACCGAGGGATATAGAAACAGATTTGGATGACTTACTCTTCAAATATGGAGCTCGAGTACAACCTAATCTCGTACTCGATCTTGAGTGTACTCAGATTCCACAGGTCGTGGGACAGCAAGATGGAAAGATTCAACAAGCATTGTATAACTGGTATTATCACCCTTTGGCAATAGCTAATGTAGATCACCCTATTGGTAAAAATCTAGACAGAGTCAATATGTTTTTCCCAAGTACGATTGATACCATAAGAACCAAGTTCAACGTAAAAAAGACTCCACTTCTAACTTCTTCACCCTATTCTAGATTCCAGCTAAATCCTGTAAGATTGAATTTTGAAATATTAAAATTCCCACCTAAACAGGAGCAGTTCAATAAAGGAAAACAGACCCTAGGGCTATTACTAGAAGGAGAATTCGAATCCGCTTATAAAAATAGAATTACACCGGGATTTCAAGCTGGATTGGATGAATTAGGGATTACATTTCAAGCAAAAAGCCCGGCTACTAAGCAAATGGTATTTAGTGATGTAGATTTCATGAAGAACTCTGTAAGCCTTAGAGATAATAAATCAAGACCAATCGGATTCAATGTTTGGGAGCAAAGAGTATATGATGGCAATAAAGACTTCATACTCAATGCCGTTGAATATATGTTAGATGGTAGCGGTGTCTTAGATTCTAGATCGAAGCTTGTTAAACTTCGTTTGCTAGACGCCGTTAAGACAAAGAAGGAAAGAAAGAAATGGCAATTCATCAATATCGTTGCACCATTGTTATTTTTGGCTTTATTTGGAATTGGCTTTAATTATTTTCGAAGGAGGAGATACAGAAAGTAAGCAGCGATAATTAGTTCACCTCTAACTTCTAAAAACTAAGCTAGAATAAACTTATAATAGTCATATGAAAAAATTACTGATTTTACTTGCCTTTCTTATCGGGCTAGCCGCTGTAGCATATTTATTAAAACCTCAGAATGACGGTCCTAAAACAAGTATGGATACAACTGATCGTAATTTTGCATTTCCAGAAGATCAAATGGGTATGGTAACTGTGAAGTCTAAAGATAGAGCATTACAGACTTTTAAAAGAGGCAAAGGTGGAATTTGGACATTGAATGACAAATACAAAGTAAGTCAATTCACTTTACCTCAAATCACAAAGACATTGTCCAACATCAAGGTTCAAAACATTCCTTCAAAAGGAGAAACAGAATCGATATTAAAGGATATAGCAAAGGTTGGAATACAAATAAAGATATATGATTTAGATCTCAAAGAAGTGAGAAGCTTCCAAATAGGACTAGAGTCGTATGACGAATCAGGGACAGCTTTCTTAATGGACGGGGCTACTCAGCCATACAACATGTTTCTCAGCGGTCTATATGGAGATGTAAGAACCAGATTTACACAAGAGGTGGACAGATACCGTGACAGAGAAATGTTTCAATATGTGGCAGAAGACATAAAGGAAGTAAGCATAAATTACCACAAGGATCAAAAGTCTTCTTTTAAGTTGACTGTTGCTGGTTCAGAATACAAAGTAGAACCACTTAGCCAATTCCTACAGCCAACAACTAAATCTGTTTCTCCTGATCGAGTTATGGCATATTTAGGTGGTTTTTCAAGGATATATGCTGAAGATTTTGATAATAGTAATGTTAGATTAGACTCTATTCGAGCATTGGTACCATTTGCTACAGTGACAGTGAAAGATAAAAACGGAAGTATAAATGAGATAGATTTTATCCCATTTAAAGATATTATCACTAGAAACAGTAATACACGTGATATTGATCAAGCGAGAAAAATAGAACGGTTCTTCATCAATAAAACTACTGATGGGAATTATGATTTCATGGTTGCACAGAATAGGTTGGTGCAGCCAGTGTTTAGGGGTTATGGGTATTTTTTCGGTGAGTAAATTTTACTTGATTATTCTAGTTCTATTGAGTAATATACAATTTGAGATGCTTCAATCTTAATTCCCAAATGTAGGTATGTCCCTACTGTAAACGACAATACCCGCATCAAATCTTTCAGATGCGACAAAACTTACTTTTCCCACACTTTCAATTTCAAAACCAGTCACTTTTTTATTAGTCCAATCATTGGAATCGTCAATACTGAATCTTTGAAATCTAAATAAGGGTTCTATTTCTTCATATTTAAAATTCCCAAAAAACAGTCCTCTTTCTTAATCCTGAGAAATCCAAATTATCAATATTTGTCCATGCTTCATTGAATTGCCAACACCATACACCCCATTTCCTTGTGAAGATACTTTCCTAATTGTAATACTAGGATGGCTATTTTCATTGGTCCTTTATTTCTTTTGTAGCAGGAAGCTATATATTCTACATACCAATCTTCAATCCACCCCTATCCCAAACTTAATCTCATTATCTTTGTTCCTTATTCTCGTTTAAATACCAAGAATCAAAATACATCAATGAAATATATATTCGCTTTCATCATAGCCTCCATAGTGTTCATCTCCTGTGTAGAGCCGATCAACAAGTCATATACAAAACTACCTCCTGGGATTTGGCGTGGTGTTTTAGTGGTAGATGAAAAGCCAGTGATCCAGAAACAAGGAGAAGAATTTGTTGAAAAAACAGACTTTTCTGGAGAGTTGCCCTTCACCTTTGAAGTAAAATATACATCAGAAGAAGAATTTTATATTGAGATTCATAATGGTGAAGAACGAATCAAGGTGACTGACATCGTCTATGGTAGAGACCGAGCTACAGCAAAAGATACGATTGAAATTCACTTCAGGGATTTCGACACATACATTAGTGCTATCTATGAGGATGACATCATGGAAGGCTACTGGCATGTCAATTATAAAGTAGGATATACGATCCCATTCAAAGGGTACTTTGGTAAGGATCATCGATTCTCAACATTAAGGCAAGAACCTACAGCTGATCTATCTGGGAGATGGGAAGTAAAATTCGAATCGGGTACAGAAGACGAATATCCGGCCATTGGAGATTTTGTACAAGATGGCAATCACCTTACGGGTACATTCATGACAGAGACAGGTGACTACCGGTATCTAGAAGGCACCGTTCAAGCAAATAAATTCTCTCTTTCTACTTTTGATGCTGCACATGCTTTCTTATTTGATGGTAAGATATTGGATAATGATAATGTGATTGGCTCTTTCAGATCTGGAAAACACTACACTTCTACTTGGGAAGGAAAAAGAAATCCTGACGCAAAGATTAGTGGGGCGTTTGAACTTACTACTTCTCAGATTGGAGATGATACTTTCGATTTCACTTTCAACAATCTAGAAGGAATCCCGACATCTCTCAGCGATATGGCATTCAGTGATAAAATTAAGCTGGTAAAAATCACTGGTACATGGTGCCCTAACTGCAAAGATGAAAGTAAGTTCTTAAAGGACTACTTAGCTAATAATCTATCTGAAGATATTGAGGTGATAGAAGTAGCCTTCGAGCGGTACAAAGAAGAATCAAAAGCCGTAGAAGTACTTAAACGATATAAAAAGAAACTTGATCTGCCATTTACCATTCTTTATGGGGGATATGCAGATAAATCAATCACATCAGAGAAATTTCCTCAAATAAGTAAGGTGCTCTCTTATCCTACGCTTATTTTTGTAGATAAGAATAACAAGATCAGAAAAGTACATACTGGATTTGCAGGACCAGCTACGACTGATTATGCCCAGTTTAAGATGGACTTTGATCGGATTATTGGAGAGATGAGATCATAGTTGTTGAGTTGTCGAGTTGATGAATTATTGAGTTGATGAATTTTCAAATCAGTTAGGATATTGAAATTTTGTTGACTTATAAATACCACGCTTCTTTTTGAAAGAAGACAAAAATACTACCTTTGTATTTCCAAAATATTGATTAAAAAAATAAGAAATATATGAACAACCCATTATCGAAAACCGTGATGATTACAGGTGCAACTTCGGGCATAGGAAAGGCGACAGCTACCCTATTTGCTAAGAGAGGCTACAACATTATTATCACAGGCAGGAGAAAAGAAAAGCTGGAGCTGCTGAAGCTAAAATTTAAGAGAAAATATGCCGCAAAAGTGGTAGCGTTATGCTTTGATATCAGAAATGCAAAAGAAACTAAAAAGGCGTGGAGTAGCCTTGATGCTGATTGGCAAAAGATCGACATATTGATCAACAATGCTGGATTAGCAAAGGGATTTGCTCCTATACACAAGGGTAAAATAGATGATTGGGAGCAAATGATAGATACAAATATTAAGGGTCTATTATACATTACAAGATTGGTGAGTCCGGGGATGGTCAAGGTCAAAAAAGGTCACATCCTAAATGTTTGTTCCGCTGCGGGTCACGAAGTATATCCGAACGGAAACGTATACAGTTCTACAAAATTTGCAGTTGATGCTCTCACAAAATCAATCAGATTAGATTTGCACAAACATGGTATCCGGGTAAGTCAAGTCTCACCAGGTCATGTAGAAGATACTGAATTTGCAAAAGTGAGATTTGATGGTGATGAGAAAAAGTCCTCAATATACGATGATTTTAATCCTTTAACTT